>DSAU01000420.1 GCA_011046315.1 bacterium | reverse complement strand
TGGATGGTCAACAGCCGAATCGCAGCTACGACTTCGAGACCGATTTGGCGAAATGATTCATCCTGCTCCATCTCCTGACAGTATTCTAAAAAACCCTTAAGGGTGCATACGTGGCCAGCGTTGGAATTTTCAAAACCAGCAATGATCTCCAGCAATAAATGAATATTTTTCAGATCATTTTCCTGCCTGAAAATGTTGGTTACTGCATATTCTTCCAATAATTTTTTAGTAAGTGTCAGCATGTTATTTCCGATGTTGGGCGGAGTAACATCGGGTCGTTGCGACGTCAGCCCATTGGCGATCATAAATTTCCATAACTTATCAACCGCAGCGATATGTTGACAGTTCGCCAACAACTGATCTAATGAAAAACCAGTAGCAATTTGAGCATGGTACTGCTCTGTCAAATCCTTCAGGTCCGCCGGATTCAACAACACATAATCGGAGCGTAAAAAACAGAGTAAATTATAAATATCGCGTTGCACAATGAACTGGTAAAAATAGAATATCGGCTTGACCGCAGGATGGTGGATCACTGAAAATGAGGACTCCGCTATGTACGGAATCCCCAGTTCATCGAAAATCCTGGCGATGTCATCGATGTCGCGATTTTCCCTGGCCAAAATCGCTGTTCCCGAGAGAGAGAGCTTCTGCTGTGAAATCAGCGGATATAATTCCTTTTCCACAAACTCGCGAAACGCCGCCGTATCCGAGTGGGCAGCGTCTTCGGCTTCAACTGCCCTGGAAATATTACGGAACCAGGTTTTTACAAACCCCCGATGCTCCTGCTTGTTAACTTCTACCGGGGAATAATCCCATTGAATTCCCAGCGAAGCAATTTGATTTTCGAAATCAGCATCATTAAAAAGTGAATTGACAAACTGAATGATATTGTATTCGCTGCGATAAGATACATTTAAAATATCAGATTGCGGCGATAACAGCACCGAATCCAGGTTTAGCAACAAATCGCGTTCGCCTTCGCGCCAGCCATAAATCGACTGTTTCTCATCGCCTACCACAATCACTCCGCCGTAAGTTTTGACGCCTTCACCGCTGATTATCTCTTTGATCATCGGAAAGAGGATTTTAAATTGAATGACGCTGGTATCCTGAAATTCATCTATCAGAACAAAGCGGATAACGGTGGTCAGATATTCATAGAACCGGTTGGATATCGCATTATCTTCGATCAAGGACAACTCCGGTTCATAGAGATATCTAAAAGTATAATAGCTAATATCATCATAAGTAAAAACTTTATCACGAAATTTGATGTCGTCATATTTTTTTAAAATACGGCGTGAAATTTCTATAATCTCTTGTTGCTCTTTGGCGCCAGCGGTTAACAACACCCAATCGGCAAACAATTCCAGCGCGCTATCCAGTCTGCTGCGTTGTTCGTTTTTAATGTCGTTATGTCTTTGCCCTTTGAATATCTGATTGCCGTTCCAGAATGGGATATTATTATTATGAAGCAGGGCTCGGCAATTTTGTAACAGGAAGCTGTCATCCGCGAGCTTTTCGGTGATAATTTGGGAAATATTTTGGACAGCGGTTTCTGCAGGCTGATCAATAAAAATCTCACAAAAACCACTTTTTAAAATATCAGCCGCACTTTTATCGCCTTTATATTGTTCAGCGAAATTTTGCACTACGAGGACAACTTCGGAAAATCGCTGCCGGAAATCAGCTAACAGCCCATCTGAAGTTAACGCTGGCGCAGTGGAAATTGTAGCGCGCGCAGCGCTGGCTTCCATCATGTCGAAAATCCAGCGCCGTCGAATAATCGACTCGATTAACCGGCGATAATCGGAAATGACTTTTCGGCTCGAGCGAAAGAAAAAATCACTGAGCAACCGCAAACTGTCCTCATCCAATATTGACTCATAAATTTCAGACAACAAGGAATCATCGTTTGTACTCCGGATGCGATAGTCCATAACTCCCAGATAGGGCCCGATTACAGTTTTAAAAATTGTGTTGGTAAACGAGTCAATCGTGCTAATCTGCACTAAATTTTTATTGATCAACATTTGATGATAACAAGCTTTAAGGATGTCGCGCTGTCTTTCTCCGATCTCCTCGCCCAGCAGCGCCTCTAAATTAGTGCAAAGCTCATCTCGCTGCTGACTCTGGTTTCCCACGATCACAGCCAAATGATTAAAAATTCGTTCGCGAATCTCAGCCGTGGCTTTTCTGGTAAAAGTGATCACCAAAATTTCACTGAAATGAAGACCTTGTTCACTAAACTTGAGCAGCAGACCGATATATTCCAAAGAGAGCCGGTAGGTTTTTCCGGTGCCGGCGCTGGCGCGGATGACTTTTTTAACAAAATTTTTCATCGGCGATCCTGCTTTTCTGCACTATCATGCTGCGATAATGGTTGCGGTTCAAAATCTTCACTCCGGCGACTGATCATGTTCAAAAACAGATCACTGCGGAAGATTTCCTGCATCTCGTGCAATTTGGATTTTTGTAACGGCAACTCAAAACCGTTCAAGGCAATGCGATTTAGAACTTCGACCAATTCTAATTTGAAATTGTGGATGCGTTCATTTTTATTTGTTCGACGCATTAACTGTTTCAAACGAACCAGTCTTTGATCAATTATGTGATAAAAAAAAGAAAAGATCTGGTCCGCTAAATCGGGATTGTCGATGAGATAATAATACAGCTCGTAAAAAATCAACTGATCCCGATCCCCGCCACCAGTTTTGTAGTCGAAAATGTAATGTTCTTTGGTTCCTTGTGGATTGATACGCAGGTCTGCCCTGCCGCGAATGCGGATCTCTTTTCCGAGCTGATTGGCTGTCGCCGGAATTAATTGTTTATACTGACGTTCTTCATTAAAACCATAATCCTTCTCGGGTATGACATCAATCGCCGCGCCCTGAAACAGCTTTTCAATTTCTTGAAAAAAATTCAAGATGCTGTCCCTGACGCCTGGAAGCAAAATTTGCTCAAAATATACCCGGGAATAATTTCGGGGGAATTTGTAATAATTCTGCTGGTTGCGAATCACCTTTACAAGCGCTGCATCAATGTATTCATCCTGCACCCGGGAAAAATCATAGCCGAACAACGTACTGCCGTGCTCCTCAACCAACATCCTCCAAATTTCATTTATCATGTCATGCACCAGATACCCCAGCAATTTGGCGGAAAAATCGCCATCTTTCAACTGCGGCAGCGGTTCAATCCCGCGCAACCAGCGCAAATAAAAAACATAAGGATTTTGCTTCAATTTATTCAACGAATAAAAAGACAGGTCTAAATTGGCTTCAGCAAAATCTTTTTCAATATCCAAAGGAATGCGATAAAAATCGGGATCATTAATGACGCGCCTGTCCGGAGCAACGTGCAGTGGTTTTATTATATGGGCATAAATTGAACCATAGTATTGGTCAGGCAATTGGCGCAGTTTCAAGCGATCCCGCGGAAAATATATCTTTAATTCCTCAACAAATGAGCTGGCATCAATATTCTGCTCGATATTTTTTTGCACCAACAAATAAACCTGCCGCGAATTGAGTATCAGTCGATAAAAATAGTATTTTTCCCGTTCACGGATTTCCCGGTAAGTTTTCAGTCCCAGCGCCTTCCTTTGACCTTCCGTGAATAAAAAAGGAGTTTTACGCGAACCGGGAATAATTCCTTCGGAAACATTAAGCGCCGCTACTGTGGAATAGCGAATGTTACGTGTGTCTTCAAGGTCAGAAATATTTATCAGCCCGGCCTGCGTAGCAGTTTCGAAGCGAACATTTTTTGCCTTGAGATAATCGACAAATAATTTTAAAATCCCGGCAGCGCAATTCATGCTATTGTTTTTATTCAGGTCATTAACAAAAAAATTTCGCCAATGTTCACTTTCAACAATTTTTACCCTCTCGATCGAGCCCAGATCCGCCAGAGCCTGGTAAAAGACTTGCAACAGGTCGGAATATTCTTTTTCAGCGGGTGTCTGAATACGCTGAATATCGATCCCGTTTTCAGCAGAATCGATCCAATCGATTAAGCTTTCAATGTCTCTCAACTGCAAAGCGCGCTGCAGCAATGCGATCAGTTTTTCTGCAAACTGCTGAGCAACTTTGTCACCGGCAATGGTAAAAAAATTAGCCTTGAAATCAATATACAAATAGTCGCGCTCAATCAAATCATAAATCGAACGCAGGATTTGATCGCGTGCTAAATCAGGCGCCCTATCATCTGGTGAATATTCCAGAAACGAACAAAAATCCTCATTCAACGCTGCGTTTAAAATTGACCCGATGGGCAGCAAAATTTCCTGTTGTTCACCATCCCAGATCAAGCTATCCATGATTTGCGACAGCGTTTTGAAAAATCGGAACACACTGGTCTCGGTCATACTGATTGACTGTCGTAGTTGAAAATGTTCCGGCGAGATGAATCGCGAGTATGGTTTTTTCCAGAAAGCAACATCAACCACTGTTCTCAATGGACAATTTTGAGCCAATCGGAATAGCTCAACCATCATTGTAAAATCGTTTGGGCACTCGATAATCTGAACTTTCTCAGTATCGTATTCGCGGATATCATGCAACGTGATGGATTTCACGGTTAATGTTTCCGTATCCAGGTAAGTTTCCGGAATCTGATAATAAATTCGGATGATCTTACCCACAGATTGCAACTGTTCGAGGATGAACCGTTCAAGCCGGGTGTAATAAAACTGATTGACCACCACGATCCGTTCAAAATCAGCAAAGCTGATCGGGCTGAAATGCTGATTATTGCGCAAGAAAATGACATCCTCGAAACCTTTGTCATGAATATATTTTTGATAATTGTCTCTCATTTTCTTCAGTCGCAAAAAAGTATCAAACTGCCAATCCAACAGTTCGCTGTTTTCTCGAATAAATTTTTCCGGCTGCACGTCTGCCGGATCCACCAGTTCATCATTAAACTCCTCCCACAATTCAAAAAAATTGCGGGCGAGCTCAATAGATTGAAAATAGTGATGAATCTTAAAATGGCGACGATGATCTTCAGCAAGTGAATCGAACAATGCCAGCGTGCGCTTTTCCTCCTTGAGAACAGCTCGTTCGGACAAAAAGGCAAGCTCTTTGAATTCTTCCATCGTGACGATTTGTGTCGTCGTCAGTTGCCAATCTTTTTGAAGCCGACGCAGCGCAAGGTTTTTGCTGCTCTCAGTCGGAAAAACAAACATTGTCCCGTCGTGGGATTCTTTGGCAAGGGCTGTTTTGATTATATCTTCTTGAAAGGAGCAAAAATGGAATTGATCTCGTTTCATTTGACACCTGTTATCAGCAGAGATTCGGCAAAATAAAAATGCAAAGCTGAACTTCCGACATGACTGGGTAAGCAGAAATCCAGCAACTCAAATTCAAGAATAATATACAAACATCTTTTTAAAAAGTAAAGAGAATTTATGGTAACCGATCACAGGGTAAATCGCTAAAGCGAATAAAATAGCTATCCTGGAATATTTCACCACAATCTCGCTACGGCGCATAGGCGTTAAATTAACACGAGCATTGTTGAGTTGCCACGAGATTTATCTCGTTATTCGGGGTTTTAACCCCAAATATTTTAAGAAATCGGGAGTTAAAACCCGGTAAAGCCATTTCATATATTTAGAATCCACGACCTAAAGGTCTCGGCAATTCAAAATTTTTTAATAAATTGCCTTAGCTTGACGCCAATTCGCTACGGCGGGATGTGGTGATAGCTCAACTTTCTTTTGAACAAATACCATAATTCATCATGTTGTATACAGTACTCAAGACACATATCCAAAGCCTTTTCAACGGCTTCTTGATACACACCGAGATCGCTTACAATTTATTCTATTACCAAATTAATCTTGCACTTTTTTGCAAAAACATTTTTATATAAACACTGAAAACACCGGCATCGACCGAAATATTTTTTTTCAAAATAGTTTTTCAGGGACATTCGGTGTTTAATTTTGCGGCTTAGCCGCGCTGCAAATTCTAAATCAAATATTAATCGCTGGTGGGGATGTAAACTGATGCCATCGCTTTGTTTGACACAATCGATGTTATAACTTTCCTCATTTAAAATTTGATAATTGACAAAATAATTTGTATATAAAGCGCTGGCATAGATTGTCCGGCCAAACTGAGTGTTTAAAAAATATTTCATTTTACTCTGGAAATTGTCATAAAAATAAATTATATTTGAAACCGTAATGTAAATTTTCATCA
>DSAU01000421.1 GCA_011046315.1 bacterium | reverse complement strand
CCGGCAACCATGAACAGGGCGCCTTTATAAAGGGAGTGCACGATTAAATAGACCATAGCTGCTTTGATCGCCAAAGTTGTTCCAATTCCCAAAAGCATGGTGAGCGTACCCAGGGCGCTGACTGTGGTGTATGCCAGCAATTTTTTCAAATCAACTTGAGGCAAAGCCTGCAGTGCACCAATGAGCATGGTCGTCACACCAAAGATGGTTAAAATATAATGCCATTGGTCGGTTCCTCCCAGCACCGGGTGCAATCGTGCCAACAAATAGATGCCGGCTTTAACCATTGTCGCTGAATGCAAATAGGCGCTGACCGGCGTTGGCGCCTGCATCGCGCCCACCAGCCAGAAATGAAACGGAAGCTGCGCCGATTTGGTAAACGCGCCCGCCAATATCAGTAATAAAATCGGCAGATAAAAATTTGATGAACGAATAACTTCCGGATTATTCAGCAGATGGGTGATCTCAAAGCTGCCAGAAACATTGCCGATGAGAATAAATCCAGCCATCAAAGCCAAACCACCCAGACCGGTTACTAGCAGCGCCTGTAGCGCAGCGTATCGCGATGGTTCACTTTCGTTGTTAAATCCGATGAGCAGGTAAGATGAAATACTGGTCAGTTCCCAAAAGATAAAAATAGTAATCAGATTACCGGAGAGCACAACCCCTAACATCGATCCCATAAACAGCAGCAGGTAGCTGTAAAATCGATTCAAAAATTGGTGTCCGTGCAAATAACCGCTGCCATAGATCACGATCAGCGCACCAATTCCACTGATGAGCAGCGCAAAGATAAGACTCAAACCATCGAGATAAAATGAAAAATGAATACCAAGACCCGAAACCCAGGGTTTTAAAATAGTAAATGTCTGACATTCCGATGCAGTACATACTTTGGGAACGTAACTGAGCAGATAAATGAAAATGCTCAACGGCAGCATTGATATTATTATACCTGTTTTTTCTCTGAACAGTCGATGAATGAGCGTGACAAACGCCGCGGTCACAAATATGGAAATGACAGCAAATATTAAAAGTGTCAATTTACCAAACCTCGTTTATTTTATTAATCATTTGGATACCGGCTGATTGTGATGGTTTCGTATCAGAAAAAGTTTACCAAACAAAGTCAAGCTTTCCGATCAAACATTTCTATCCACGGACGCGAACCATGAGACCTGCAAAAATAAAAAAATAATTTTTTAAAATCAAGTCCTTTCAATTTTTCCGGGTAAAAGTTCATTTTTAGCTAGGATTTTGATGTCAATATTTGATGTTATAATTATTGTAACAATTCAAATACTATATGTTGACATAACATCCCTATTTTTAACAGGTTGTGTACAGCCTGTTTATGCGTCTCCTCGTTCCAAGTTATAACGTCGATTGATTCCAGTAATGAATGCTATCAGCTAAAATTTACGTTTAAAACAAAGTTCTGCTTTTGGGGTAAGTTTTATTGGGTTGGTTTACGACCACAAATAATCGTGTTTGACATGATATAACGCCTTGAAAATATTTTCTTTGATCAACCGGTCGCTCTTTTGCAGATCATTGAGCAATTTTTTGATGAATGCCCGGCGGGTGTTCTCAGTAGATGGGCAAGGATTATCAAACCATGGAAAATTTTGGTAATTCGCATACCGCTTCAATTTTCGTTCCCAGATATAGACAAAAGGTCGGATGATGTGAAATTTTCCTTTGAAAAGCTCCTGATTAGGATTAATGGTGCTGATTTCCCTGCCAAAAAACAGATTGATGAGCAGCGTTTCAATCACGTCATCTTTGTGGTGGCCCAGCGCAATTTTGTTGCAGCCCAGTTCATCAGCGATTTCAATCATTCGTTTTCGCCGCCAGCGGGAACAGGTGAAACAAGGTTTCTTTTTGTTTTGCTCGCTATGCGCGTAAACGCCGATGGTGGTTTTTTCAATTCGATAGCGGAAGTTGTTTTTCCTGAGATATTCTTCGGTACGGTCGAGATGGGAAAAATCCGGCGCTGTAAAACCAAGATCAATGTGCAGGGCAGTTACTGAAAAGTCATCGGTAATAAAAACCTTTCTGCCGTGAAGCATGCTGAGCAGCACAAAAGAATCGACCCCGCCGGAAAGCCCTAATAAAATACGGTCACCCGGCTGAATCATATTAAAATGGGTAACAGCAAGCTCCATATTTTTTCGAATAAATTCGTGAAGACTTTTTCCCATGTCCGGCGCTATTCGCGATTGATTAACTTACCGATTTTTTGGACAAACTCTGCTTCGCCTGCGAGATTGCCGAATTTGTGTGTTTTGTCCAGTTCGACCGCCTCAAAGATGTATTGATAGCCCTGATGGTAATCATTTTGCTTCAATCGAATCAAGCCCATGTTGTATAGCGTAAGCGAAAGATTTTGAAAATTTTCAATTTTTCGGTAAAGCTCCGCCGATCGCCGGTAATGGTCGAAAGCGCTGAACAAATTATTTTCGTGGTTAGCGAGGTCTCCTAAACGGTCAAAAATATGGGCAATAGCCGATACATCTTCGAGCTCGCGGGCAATGGCCAGGGCGCGTTTAAAAACCAGTTTTGCCTGATCAAATTGCTTCTGCTGTTGATAGAACAAAGCTTGATGTTGCAGGGTTTGTATCAAAGCGCTATAATTATCAAGTTGTTGGTAAATCCTGATGCTGTTTTCAAAATAGGCGCTGGCACTATCGGAAACACCCAATCGCTGATAGGCTTGCCCCAACCGGTCGCACATTGCAGCAATACCAGTGTTATCTTCCAGTTCCTGAAAGATCAACAGTCCACGCGAATAGTAGTCGATAGCTTTTTGAAAATCTTTTTGTTCAGAGTAAATGATTCCCAATTGGCGAAACGACAGCGCCATTCCGGTATCATCACTGAGCGAGCGCCTGATTTCCAGCGCGCGCCGATGAAATTCGGTTGCTTTGTTGTGCTGTAGAATTAGTTGATAAATATTTCCCAGATTTTCACAGGTTAACGCGAGATTGACAGCATCGTTGGTTGATTCCATATCACGGATTGCGGCATGAAAAACCTCCAGCGCTGCGTTCCAACTACCGTTGAGCAAATAAATATTACCCAGATTCCTGGTGACAACAATTCGGTCGTCTGGGTTTTCTGTCTGGTTCAAGCGAGTATTGGCTTTTTCAAAATAATAACGAGCGCTGTCGAGCCTTCCGCTGATCTGGTGGGCAACGCCAAGGTTGTTTAAGGCATAAACCGAGTTAAAAGCCGAGCTGTCTTTCAAGCTGGCAGCGAAAAAAGCGGCGGCGCTGTCCAAATCAGATTTTCGCGCCGGAGCCAGATGCGGGCGATTTAGCTGTCGTTTTAGGTAGCTCATGCCTAAAAAAAAGTCGGCGGCAGATGTGCGGAGTTTTTTAAATTTTTCGATAGCGCCGGCATAATTTTGATCTGAATAGTCGAGAAAGGCGGAAAGGTGAAGTCTTAATATCGAATCTTCATAAGCCTGAATCGGGGGGATGACGAATGAATTGGGCTGGCAAATCCTGCCTGCTAACGGATCGATGTCCAGGGAAATGCTTAGGGACGGTTTTTTATGCTCGTTGATGATGACAATGGGATACAATTGGGCTCCGATTACCGATTCAGGATTCAGAAGCGGGCGTTTGGTATCATCTTTGGCGTAATAAACCGGTCGGATCAACGGAGCGGGCATCCGGTTAATCGAATTGGGATTTTTCTGATCGTTGTTTAACATCCAGCGTACTTGTAGCTGAAACTGCGGTTTGCCAACAAATGTTTTTTCCAGTTGCTGATGAAATTGAGTTTGATAATTTTCCGAAAAAGTCGGTTGCGCTGACGATTCAAACACCAGCACCACACTCAGCGTGTCAACCGCTTGAATCGTCGGCAGCGCCATTATCACGAGGCTGATAAAAATGATGACGCCGATTATGCTATTTTTTTGTGGAAGATGTGTCATTATGACCGTCCAATCAATTTAGGGCATTTTTTGTATTTGGGTGTTGTGGGTAGTTTATTTATTCTGATTTAAATTTCACTGGTGACAGTGATTAAAAATGACAGTTGTGAAAAAGCCCCCCGGATACGAATTGTTAAATATCTGGAAATCGAAACTGCCTGTCAAAATAGCATAATTCTTTTTAAAAATCAAGTTAAAATTTGGAAATGATTTTGTATCTTGCCCATCTCAGTCTTCATCTTCGTTTTTGGCTTCTTCAAGGGTTTCCCATCCCTGCCAGATGATAACCGGGAGCATAGCCATCGCAGCAACCGAATCTGCCCACCACCAGCCATAGACATAATTCAAGCCAACACCCAGCAAAAGCGCCAGCGACAGAAAAGCGCAGACCCAGGTTTCAGCAGCGTCAGCTACCAAAGCGCGACTGCCCATTTTTTTCCCGGTCAGTTGTTTGGTGTAAGCCAGAACCGGCATGATGATGAGAGAGGCAATGGAAAGGATCAAACCAACCAGTGATGTTAAGGGAGCCTCTCGATGGATCAAGCTGCTGATGGATTCAAATAAAATGTATCCCGCGAGTAAAAAGAAGGTGGCGGCGACAAGATAAAGCGCTCTACGTTCTGCAGAACTATGTTGTTCCGCACTGGCATTGGGACCTGCTTTTAACAATCGCCAGAGCAGCGCCGCACCAGAAATTAGTTCGATTAAACTGTCTATACCAAACGCGATCAAGGCGGTACTTGATGCAATGATGCCGGCGGTGATCGCCACAATCGCTTCGATGAGATTCCAGGAAACGGTGAAATATTCCAAAAACAACCCGCGCCGGTGAAGCCGGGTTCGCTGATCTTGAGAAAGGCTTGGTCGGTACATTTATCCTCCTGTGGTGATCTTCATAAAAAATATTGTTGCTTTTTAACCATTCATATTGGACTTATTAATAATAAAAATATTTGACAATGTCAATAGTTTTTATTGTGGCGGAGTAACACCTTAACTAAAGCTAAAAGTGAAATACTAATGCCATCGCTTGATAAGCTGATTATTTGATAGCTTAAAAAATTTTAAATCAAGCGTTCTATTTCAATTGTTTTCACAAATAAAGCGATGGCATCAGTCTGCATCTCCATCCCTGACCGAGATATTACCTGGCGGAGTTTTTATGCGGAGGAAATAGGTGGTTTTGAAAAATAAAAACGCAGGCTCTGATTTAGTTTTGTTCACCAGAACCTGCGTTAACGGAAATCTTTGTCAATTTTTTAAATCGTACGTCTTAGCGGCGTGATGTGAATTTCCTTCTCAATTTTTTCGCGTAGATCGCGTTTCATTTTCGGCAGGTATTCCAACCATTTTCTTTCTTGATGTTCAGGCATAAAGAAGATGTTTTTTTGCTTGCCCGGTGCACCCAAAAATAAATGCTCCCCAGCCGGTTGTGATTTCAATTGCGCTGTGATCTCCATTTTCTTGCGTTGGCGAATAATGTTGAGTTGGATCTCTTCACCAGGTTCATATTCAACAATGAAATCCCGCACCTGTTCGCGGTCGCTGACCTTCTTTCCATCGATGCTGATCAGGACATCTCCGGATTTGAGTCCACCTGTTTCGGCCGGGCTATCTTTTTCGACTTCAAGAATCAAGAGGCCCTCACCGGGCTTGACGCCAAAATATGGTTCAATGTCCTGGTTGATGTCCATTAACTGAACCCCGAGATAAACACCTGTTCGTCGATGTATTATTGTGGCGATTTCTTTCTCCGGACTGAATGAATAAGCATGGTCAGTTTTATCTTTTATTTCTCCTATAACAACTTTTATCGTTTGGGGTTTGCCATCACGAATGACTTGAATTTTCGCTTCATCGCCAGGATTGATTTTACGAATAATCCGCGTCAATGTGTGCGGTCGGCGTATTTTGATTTCGTTGACGTATTGAATGACATCATCTTCCGTCAAGCCGTAGTTATCCGCCGGACTGTCCAGTTCAACCCGGCTAACGACCACTCCAAATTCAGCATTCAGGTCTTTTTGTAAGCGCTGATCCAGTTGCTCGATAGCAACGCCCAAATATCCCTTTTTCTTTGTTGATTCTTCATCAGCCATACCGGAATAGATCGATATCAACAAAATAGTTACCGTAACCAAAATCGAAAAAATCGTGAGACAATGTCGCTTCATAATTGTACCTCCTATGGTTTTTAATCGGTTTATTGTTTCAATCTATTGATATGACTGAATATTTATCAAAAAAGTTTTGATTGGGTTTTGGAT
>DSAU01000110.1 GCA_011046315.1 bacterium | reverse complement strand
TTCCAAAACAGCGTGTGGATCTGATTCCAGAATGCTTCTATCCATGAACGCGCCGGGGTCGCCCTCGTCGGCATTACAAATAATGTATTTTGGAGCTTTGGGCTGTTCACGGCACAACTGCCATTTGATTCCGGTGGGAAAACCTCCGCCGCCGCGACCGCGCAATCCGGAATCCTTGATTTCATTGATTATTTGTTCGGGCGTGAACTCGGTAACCGCTTTTGCAAGCGCTGCATAACCATCCATTGCAATGTACTCATCAATTTTTTCCGGATCGAGTCTGCCTCTGTTTTTGAGAACGATTAAGCGTTGATGTTTGAAAAACTCGACATCGCTCAAAAGCGGAACATCCAGCGGCTGTTCAGGTGGGGTAAAAATCAACCGTTCAACCGGCTGACCCTTGAGAAAATGTTCAGCCACGAGTAGAGGTATATCCTCTTCTGTTAACCGGTGATAATAAATTCCTTCAGGCTGAACAACGATAATAGGTCCCCGATCACAAAATCCATTGCACGCTGTTTCGCCAATCCGAATCTCTTCTTCAAGCCCATGTTTTTTAAGTTCCTTTTTTAATACGTCTTTGATTTTAAAGGAACCATTTGAAACACACCCTGTGCCGGCGCAGACGAATATATGTGCTCGATAATGTTTCAATTCAATCTCCCTATTTATTCAAAAATAACTTATTTGATGATTTCGACTAAAAGATGGTTTCATTCCCGATTGCAAATGCAAATTCCGGGACAATTTTCCCATTGATAACATGATCATTAAAAATTTTATTTATTTTGTCTTTGGTGAGATTGACGTATTTTACAGGCGCCATATCAGGCAGCTCAACAGTTATCATGGGTTCTTTGCTGCAAAGTCCGGCACAGCCGGAGCTGGTGAGAACAATATCATCAATCGCGCAGTTTGTAAGTAGCTCTTTTAGTGAATCCAAAATTTTCCCGGCGCCTGATGCAATACCACAGGTTCCCATGTGCACGGTTATGATCGCTCTGCTTTTTTTTCGTCGATCAGAATCAGCTTTCCGTGCCTGTTCTCTAAATTTCTTTAAGTCTTCAATTGAAAGTTTGGGCATTCTCTGCTCCTCTTATCGTTAAAAAAACTTGTACATTGAAGTTGTTTTGTTTGGTATGTCAATGAGTTGTTATTTTCAGTGGTCAAGTATAGAGTGAGATATTTGGATGATTTGTGGACATATTGAACGTCTTATTTCTTTTAAAGTTGTATTAGCCTAATCGTTACTGTTCAGCCTGTCTTACTTGCCACGAAGGTCACGCCAACAGGTGGATTCGCTTGCTGGCGAAAGCCAACCCGTGAAGTTACAAATAGAAATTTATTTTTACTTTTTTTTAACGCTCAAGAAAAATTTATATTCTTTTAAGAAGAATACAGCGTTTCTGAAGGCGATAATTTTACGAATTTCTTGTTTTATGTTCCTTGGAGCCTTCGAGACCTGGTGGCTGAATTGTTACGCCTAATCTAAATTCAAAGAAAGTTGGTTTATTCCATCGCTTCATTTTCGTCATCGTGTATTTGGCTGTACTTTGCAAGGATAGCATTTATTTTTTGAGCTCGGGTGTTGACATGATAATTATCGTCAATAACCACGATTGGTCCAAGTGCGCACGCGCCTAAACAGTTGACTGTTTCAAGCGTGAACTGTTTATCGTCGGTCGTCTCACCGGTTTTGATTTCGAGTTTTCTTTGCAATTCGCCTAAAATCGGCACCGCGCCGCGCACATGACAGGCTGTTCCCATACACACCTTGATAATGTGTTTGCCTCTTGGTGATAAACTAAATGCGTTATAAAATGAAGCAACACTGTAAATATCAATTAAAGAACGGCCGGTATTTTTCGATATTAATTTTAGCGCTGCTTCCGGTAAATAACCCATCTTTGATTGAACTTCATAAAGCATGGCTATGAGACCGTTTTGTTCGATTTTGTTTCGTTCTATAATTTGAGTCAGCTCTTGTTCATCCATTGAGTTCCTCCGCATAATATTGTAAAATGGGTCAGACCGGCAATTTTATTGGATTTTTAAGATTCCATTATGCAAAAAAAAACTGAAGATTGGATGCAAAATTATCTTCAGTTGATTGGTCATTACGGGCTATGTTCGACAAAATGGCATTTTTGTGTCTAAAAAAATACTATGCCATTTTTGGGGTTAAAGTTGTGAATGGTTGATGTTAACCAGTTCGCGCTTTCACATTTTATTCTGATTAAAAAATTGTATCTGAATTGTTCCAACAAAAAATCCTGCATGATCAGAAAACACTGTTGCTCTGATGTTGGTAACTCATATTTGAAGAAAATAGCTTCGCGAATTAATTAGTGAAAATCAACCACCGATTTCACCGATTATTACTTTCATGTTGCTAAAGCCATTCATGCTATCTGTGAAATCTGCGGTTTTATTTTTTTATTCAAAAACTTTCAAATTCCGATACAGTTAATTAATCGAATGAAGCAAAAATTGCGAAAACATTTTTGATGATTCACCAATGGTTCAGTATTTTGTTTGGTAAATTCTACAATTTGCCTATGATAATTATGCTGGATAATGTTGTTAGTAATTAAATTAGGCATAACCGTTGATATTATACAAAACAATTGAATGATATGCAACCACTTTTTCTTTCTGATAAAAAAAAATTAGTTTATTCCAGAGCTTTTTTTCAACGTGAGAATGCATTTTCAGCTTAGATGTATTCTAAAATTGCTGCTGTCAGCAATGGGATCATAATTTCGTGATGACCGATAAAATAGTAACCCTTGCCACCGGCCTGGGTTGGTCGGCTGACGATGTTCACCTGAGGCCGGTAGTGGTGCAGCATATCAAAATTGGCGCTGATAAAACCGTGAGCCTTGTGTCCCAGATTTCTGGCAACGGTAAGCGCCTTGAGAAAAACTTCCGGCAGGATGACTGCCGAGCCGAAATTGAGAACAATGGCGCCAGGTTCGAGCCTCGAAACTTGATTGCAGAATATTTTAAAATCGCGATGACTGAGCTCACCGACAATGGCGCCGTCAACCACCGGGTGTTGATGCACGATATCAGTTCCAATGGCGACATGTACAGTTACCGGAATATCGAGCCGATAAGCTGCTGCCAGCAGACTTAACTGCTGATTTTGAGCGCTGGATTCAATAATTTTTTTTCCGATAGCTTCGCCGAAACCCAGTTCGGAATCCACGCCAGTTTTCAGCGCGGCGCTGAGGAAAGCCGGCGTCTCTGCAACCATGCCAAAGCTGCCGTCATTGAGTGCATCTGCCACGTCTTCCGAAGTGATTCCCCAGAGCGCGACTTCGGTATCATGAATGACACCAGCGCCATTGAGGGCAAGGCATTTTATAATTCCGCTTTGCATCAATTGGATGATAAGCGGACTGAGTCCGCATTTAATTACATGTGCGCCCATCATTACGATGATTTGTTTTTTTGAGCGATAAGCTGTAACGATTTTTTCCACCAGCGTTTTGAAATCTTTGCCCATTAAAATATCAGGGAGATTAGCGAGAAATTGTTTGACCCTCGCTCCTTTTTGATAGGGAGTCGAAAAATGTTGAATATCAACTTTGCTGACTCGCTGGTGGATGGACACGGTTTTAATTTTGTCGAGATCGATCTGGCGATATTTGGACATGTTATTTCACCCTGATGGCGCCTTCCATTTTTTTTAACTCGGCGGTGATATAGCCGATGATGATCTTGCTTTTCATTTGTACCGGAATTTTTCGTTCGTCGTCAGTGAGCCAGACGAGCAATCGCCCTTTGCTTTTAAATAACCCACTTGCCCGCAAAATCGGCTCCACAACGACGCAATCGAAGGTTCCGGCGTTTACTCGAATTCGCTCCTTTTTATGGACTTTGATTTCCAGCGGGTACAATTTATTGTCAGCGTGATTGTCTAAAAACAATGAGTTACCCGGTTCTAATGGCTGGGTACGCACGAAATAAAAAGATGTTAAAATATCGTGAACGCATGGTGGAATGCGCAGGCTGTCCTTTTTATTGGTCACTGCCCAGCCGTTGAATTGATCGTAATCCACGTATTGATCCGACGCATAGCTTCCCTCGCGCAAATGCTTTTCAAATCCCCAACTGAATAATCCCTTGCGATCCATGTAGGAAATCACCTTATCCCGGACTTTGAAAAAGGCAGAGAAAAAGGCGCTGGAGCGGGCGTCGGTCTGAATTTTATAACATTCCACGCCGCGCCGTTTTACAGTTTCTGGAATAGACATGGTTGCCGATCCGGCAACGATCGGGCCGTAGCGAATGGAAAAAGTCAATTTTTCACCCACTTTAAAAGCATTATTGGGAATAGTGCGGTAAATTGATTGCGAGGCGTCAAAATAGGCAAATTTATCGCCTTTTAAGTTTACCGGCAATAAAATTTTACCTGCCGTATCGTAATCCGCAGGACGGGAAATATAATCATCCTCGAGCAAGTCCTCGCCGCTGAGTGCAGAATCGGGTAATGACAGCTCCAGCGTGTCGCTAATGAGCGAATTTTTCAGCGAGTCAGCAAATTTCTTTTCATTGGGAATGCGAATCTGAAGGGTCGAGTCGGGTTGCGCTTTGTGGGGAATTACTTTTTGTTGTTTTTGTGGTTGCGCGTTGACATCGAAAATTATGATGGCAAACAACCCCAATAAAAGCAGGGTCTGGTTCAGCAATCGCTCCATCAATTTAATCGAATAGGCTATCATCTGCTATGCCTTATTCTGGAGCTTGTGATCGATTTTTGATTTAACCGCCGGTAATATGCGGTCCAGTTCTCTTTCGATTTGATTGATGATGGTTCGGTAGAAAGAAAGATTTTCACCAATTGGATCAGAGATGGCAACGTTTTCGATTGGTTCGCCTTCAGCAGCATACGATTTTAAAAGAAAAACTCTATTTTTAACAGACGGAAATTTTTCGATGATATAGTCAAAGTGATGTGGCGCCATAACCAGTATTAAGTCGGCACGTTCCAGTATTTGTTGATTTACGCCGCGAGATCGGTGTTGAGAAATATCCACTCCTTTTTCTCTGGCAACGGTTAGCGCATGTGAAGTTGGCGGACTTCCCTGAAGCCCAAGCGTTCCGGCAGAGGATACGGTGACTTTTTTGGCGTAGTCGGGGTAGAGTTTTTTCTTCAATAATCCTTCTGCCATCGGACTTCGACATGCGTTTCCGGAGCACACAAATAATATGTTGAAACCATCATTCATAAAGCCTGCCCGTAATTGATTCAAGTTGTGATTTTTTAATAACACCCTCGCGAAGGAGCCGGATTTTTCCACTGGCGACTGAAATTACAGTGGAGGCGACTTTCGATTTGGCAACGCCGCCGTCGATGATCAATGGCAGGTGTTTACCAAAATTCGTAGCCACTTCACCAGCGCTGGTTGGATTTTTCCCACCGGCAAGGTTGGCGCTGGTCGATGTGATAGGAACGCCACAGAGACGAATGAGTTCCCGGCAGATCCGGTGATCCGGAATTCGGACGCCGATGGTTTTGTCAGCTCCCACCAAATTTTTTGGAAGATTATCAGCGGCAGCAAATACCAGCGTCAACGGTCCGGGCCAAAAATGGTCTGCTAATAATTTTGCCACAGATGGGAATTCAGCGATTAAACTCCGGACTTGCGCCAAACTTTCGGCAATGATGAGCAATTGTTTGCATTGGTCCCTGCCTTTGAGTTGATAGACCCGTTCGACAGCAGTCGGGTTCAGGGCATCGGCGCCCAAGCCGTAAATTGTTTCGGTGGGATAGCCGATAACGCCACCCGATCGAATAATTATCGCTGCCTGCTGCAACAGCTCCAACTGCGGGCGAACCGGATTTATTGTCACTATTTTCATTTGATAAAATTTTGCTGTGCATATTGATAAGATTCCGGCGTATCGATGTCAATCCAAAAATCATCTTTTTCTAGAAATACCGCTTCCATGTCTTCAATTTCGATCAATTTTTGAACGCCGGCGCTGATGGATTCTCTTCCGATTTTTGATTGTTGCGCCATGGCGTCAAAAAATCGTGGTGTCAGACAGAATAAGCCGCAGTCGATGGCGTTATACCGGGTGATTTCTTTACCGATATCAACAATACGCTGTTGATTCACCATCACTTTTGTGGCATCATCGATGTCAAAAATCCCTTCGATTTTAGGGTCGACCAGCAAAAGATTGTGATCACTGTTGTAATTTTTAATGCGAT
>DSAU01000259.1 GCA_011046315.1 bacterium | reverse complement strand
ATTCCGGCATGTTTTTAGCCGGAATCTCCTGAATATATGTGCAAATTAATATTTAAAAGTTCTATTATTGAGATTCCGGCATTCCGCTTCGCTCCAGCCGGAATGACAGGTGAACTGTTACGATGTTATTTTGTAATGATATAAATTAACAATTACCAGCGAGGCAAAATTGTGATAAATGAAGTATTGGTATTGCTCATCGATACTGACACAGAATATTTACAAAACGTGATTCCGGATCTGCAACGCGCCGGATTCAGAGTGGATACTGCGCTATCGGCTCAACAAGCGGAGGAAAAAATACGCCTTGAGCAACCTGAGGTTGTGGTCACTGAACTGATGCTCGAAAAACATGACAGCGGATTTTCATTGGCGAAAACGATTAAGGCAGACCCGCTTCTCAATAATATCAAAGTTATTATGCTGACTAACGTCAAACAGCGAACCGGAATGACCTTTTCCCAGCAAGAGGATGGATATTGGATGAAAACCGATGATTACATCGACAAACCCATTGGCAACAATGAACTGATTGAACGCATTCAAAAAATTCACCGGAAATAAAGTGCCAATTCACCATCGAACTATTTGTTATGACAGAGACAGTTTTATCAGTCAAAACCGTCTCAAACTTAGTGTTACGAAAATGGATTACTTCAAAAAATCAGCAAATAAGGAATGAAAAACCGTGAACAATCACAACTTTAAATTTAACGAGATCATAGAAAAACGTCAATTGGGGCAATCCCTGCTTTTATTCAAACTATACGTTCCCGATATCGCCAAGCGGGTTCAGCCGGGACAGTTTGTGGTTTTAAGGGCAGATGACTATGCCGAGCGCATCCCACTGACAGTGGCAGACTTTGAACGCGATACCGGTCTGATTACGGTGATTTTTCAGGAAGTCGGGGCTTCCACTCGTAAACTGGGACTGTTTCAGCAAGGTGAAAAGATCCTCGACGTCGTCGGACCGCTCGGGGCTCCCAGCCACATAGAAAATTTTGGCGCTGTGGTATGTGTCGGCGGAGGTGTGGGCATCGCACCTGTTTATCCCATTGCTAAAGCGCTCTACCAAGCCGGAAACCAGTTGATAATTATCATCGGCGCCCGCAGCAAAGATATGCTGATTTTAGAAGAGGAAATGAAAGCCATCAGTCATCAATTTTACGTGACCACTGATGATGGCTCTTACGGTCATCACGGATTTGTAACCGACGAATTAAAACGGTTAATCGAACAGGAAAAAACGAAAATCGACCGGGTGGTTGCCATCGGTCCCGTCGTGATGATGAAAGCTGTCTCCGAAGTGACAAAACCTCAAGCCATCCCAACCATCGTGAGTTTAAATTCGATCATGGTTGACGGCACCGGAATGTGCGGCGGCTGTCGCGCCACTGTCGGCAGCAAAACCCAATTTGTCTGCGTGGACGGACCCGAATTCGACGGTCACCAGGTCAACTACGATGAATTGATTTTAAGACAGCAAATGTACGTGCGCGAAGAGAGACACGCGCTCTGGGACCATCAATGTAGGTTGCAGGAAAAGGAAGAGTCGATCAAAAAGGTCAAATCCCGCGTTCCCATGCCTCAGCAAGCGCCAAAAGCCAGAGTTAAAAATTTTAACGAGGTTGCGCTGGGCTACAGCGAAAAAATGGCGCAAACTGAGGCTGCCCGCTGCCTGCAATGCAAAAAACAACCTTGTGTCGCCGGCTGTCCGGTTGGAATCGACATTCCATCTTTTATCAAATTAATCAGCCAGGGAGATTATCTGGGTTCAATTCATAAGATCAATGAAAAGAACAACCTCCCCGCAGTTTGCGGCCGCGTCTGTCCGCAGGAGGAACAATGCGAACAGGTGTGCGTGCTCGAAAAAAAGGGTCAGCCGATAGCCATCGGCAGACTGGAGCGATTCGCGGCTGATTATGAATTTAGCCGGGGAGATGTTCGCATCCCCAAACCGCTGCCCAAAACTGGCAAAAAGGTCGCTGTTGTCGGCGCCGGTCCCGCTGGATTGACCGTTGCCGGTGAATTGGCAAAATTGGGACATACGGTGACAATTTTCGAAGCGCTGCACAAAGCAGGTGGGGTGTTGGTTTATGGAATCCCTGAGTTTCGTCTTCCGAAAAAAATTGTCGAGCAGGAAGTGGACTATGTGCGCAAATTGGGGGTGGAAATAAAAGTCAACACGATTATCGGTCAGACCATGGGGCTCGATGAATTGCTGAAAAATGGCTACGATGCTGTCTTTATCGGCACCGGCGCCGGTCTCCCCTATTTTTTGGGGGTTCCCGGGGAGAACCTCAACGGCATCTATTCAGCCAATGAATTTTTAACACGAAACAATCTGATGAAAGCCTATCTGTTTCCCAAATATGAAACACCGATAAAACTGGCAAACCGCGTCGCTATTATCGGCGGAGGCAATGTCGCTATGGATGCGGCTCGCGTCGCCAAGCGGCTGGGATCAAAACATGTATATCTGGTCTATCGCCGCTCGCGAACCGAATTGCCGGCACGTGAAGAGGAGATTGTAAACGCTGAAGAAGAAGGGATTGAATTCAATTTGTTGACCAATCCGCAACGATTTATCGGCGATGAAAAGGGATGGCTCAAACAAATGGAATGTATCCGCATGGAACTTGGCGCGCCGGATGAATCGGGCAGACGCCGGCCGTTTCCGGTAAAGGGATCAGAATTCAGTTTAAATGTCGAAGTTGCCGTAATCGCCATTGGACAGGGACCAAATCCCTTGCTGACCCAACGCGTAGCTGATCTGGAATTGAATAAATGGGGAAATATTGTCGCGCATCCGGAAACAGGCAAGACCAGTAAAAAAGGAGTGTTCGCCGGAGGCGACATTGTCACCGGAGCTGCGACTGTGATTCTTGCGATGGGCGCCGGAAAAAATGCTGCTTTTGCCATTGATAAATATCTAAAAGATGGGCAGTGGTAAAATAGCACCTATTGCAGCGTAGATTCTATTTCTGAATAAAGCTTTGCCAAACCAGCAAACTTCGGATTGATTTGAAATAATTTATTTGCATAATCTGTGGACGCTTTTTTATCTCCAATCCGGAGAAAGCTCTTCGCCAGAAGAAACAACGTGAGATCATTCTCTTTATCGAGCTTAAGACCTTTTTCAAGCAACGGAATGCCCCTTTGAGCCTGTCCCAGATGCAAATAAGCTTCGCCGATTCCCTGATAAGCAAAAACCGATTCTTCGATTTCCAGCGCATCCAGAAACATCTTCGCCGCATCTAAAAACCGCCGCTGGTTCATGTGAATCTTGGCCGACTGGATGTACGGTGAAACATTGTAGGGCGTTATTTTGATCAAACTCTCGAATTCAGCCAACGCCAAATCATAAAACCCATGTTTAATGTAAATTCCCGCCAATTCGACAGCCGCCTGCTCCCAGTTCATATTTTCACGCAATATTTCCATTGCCAGGCTGTTAACCGGATCAGTGGCATCCCATTGAAGCTCATCAATGTTCATCACTGCGTTTTTAAAGGGCCAGCTATTGATGAGAAGTTGAATGCGAAATTCGGCTTCGGTGATATCCAATGGTGTCACCCCGGATTTTTTCCAATAGATAGAATCAGGCTGTTGCTCACCAAAAACCTCATCCGGCCGCCAGGGAAAATATTGCCTCAGATAAATAAAAAAACTCTTGCCCATTAAAAAATAACCCATCAAATTTGGGTGTAAATGATCGATGATCAGCTCACTACCGATGATTTGATTCTCTGACGATCGCTCGAAAATTTCTTTCAAGGGAAGAAAAACCGTTGTTTCAGCTATTGAAACTTTTTTCAAAATATCATTCAACACCTCCGGCGCCCGGAAGCGAAGCCCGTCAAGGTCTTTTGCCAGAGTATACGATTGGCTTGCATCTTCAATGCGATTGAGATTTTCCAGACATCGGGCTCTTAAATAATAAACCATCGCCGTCATGTTTTGAACGGCTTTGCTCCCTTCAATTCGGTCGAGCCCGGCCTGGTATTGACCGTTTTGTAAGGCGTTTTCCACTTCAATGAACAATTTTTCTAATCGCTCTTTTTCGCTGTCAGAATTAAAAATGGAACGAAACGGTTGTTGATCGCGAACATTACTAACCAATTCTCCCAGGTAGATTTCCACGCCCTGTCGCTTTGCCGCCTGAATCAAATCGCGTAAATTCTGCTCATAAATTTGTTGCGCCGATTTGAATAACCGGCTGTTATAAGCAATAATCCGTTCACCAGCCATGTGTTCCATGAGGCGTTTTTGGTGAACTGCGCTCTGTTGTTTATCTGCGAACAAATTCTTAATTTGAAAAACAGCATCCCGGATAAACTGAAACGTCCGGTAGTGCTGTAGTTTCAAATAAAAATTCACCCAGCGCGGTGACTCACTGACAAACTCGGTCGATCCCACGCCCAACGCGCCATAAAACTCGTTGTGCCCGGCGTAGATTAAAATGACATCCGGTTGAAAATTCAGCAACTCCATTCCAATATCGCGAACCGCGTACGAACCCACTGCGCACATACCAAGATTAACCACCTCAACTTCCCGCCGGGGGATCAGGTCTTCCAACCGATCTTTGAAAAAACTTGAGAATGCGCCATTTCTACCATAGGGGTAGCCGTAGGCAGTGGATCCGCCCAGTACGAAAACCCGGAACCCATTTGTTGGCTTTACGCGGCGCATTATATCATAAGATGTTTGCGGTTTAATTTTTAATGCGGGGAAATAGCGAGCCCCCAGGCCTGGATTGATTTGAAGGTATTGCGGATTTTGCTCCAATGGCTTGAATAAACCGAGGTCGGGACCATAATTGAACATTCTGAGCAGCAGCTCAACCAAAATCAGTAATAAAAAAGGAATGAGCAATAATATTAAGCGAAAGCTGTATTGCTTCACAGTATTGGTGCTGGTCATTTCTGTTTATTTTCAGCGGGAAAAAGAATTATGGAAAATTATTAATTTATATTGCGTCTTCAACTGGCTCGACTGAGCATCAGGTCAAAATTGATACGAAAAACTGATTTGATTCAGGAATCCGATGGCGCCATAGGAAGATAAACCGTAATCAAACTGGTAGCTACGCCAATGAAATCCCAGTCCCAGCGACACACCAGCGAACTGGTCACCATCGCCGCCGATTTTCTGACTCTGTCCCAGGGAATTGTACCCCAATCGCAAAAACGCACCTTCGGTAAGTGTAAACTCACCGCCGACGTTGATACGGATGTCGTCATCAATATATTTGTTGACAGCCACCGAATATTCAAGCGGAAGGTGTTCCAGTTTTTTAGAAAAGCCACCCACCAGATTGAGCGGCAACGGATCTTTTTCTTCAATAAACGTACTCAGCGCTGTTCCCAGATTGAACACGCCACAGCCGATGTTCAAACCTTCAATAAACGGAACATGATAAATCACCCCCAAATCAACCGCTATTGCGCTGGAACTGTAATTATCGATTGTCGAATGGATGAATTTTGACGAACCACCTACCATCAGATTGTCGGACAGTTTTCTCGCCAGCGACGTAGTGAGATAAAAACTCCCGGCGTTGAAACTGCCGGTTTTATTTCCACTGACATCAGTAGCGCTAAATTCGCCGTAGCTCATATAATTCAAAGCCACTCCCATTTGTCCGATTTTTTTTATTGGCTGCGAATAGGCGATACTGCCGGAGTGAAAATCCAATATGTGATTCAGGTAACTTGCGCTGGCGATTCTTACCGGCATTTCTGCCAATCCTGCCGGGTTAAAATAAGTTGAATGGATGTCTCCGGTCATTGAAATGAACGCTCCCGCCATGGCTGAGGGTCTGGCGCCGGCGTAGCTTCGCAGAAAGTGATAGCCGGCTTGTTTTTCTGCCGCCGCAGCATCAGTTACTACCACAACCATCCCGAGGAAAAGCGGCAATAAGATCATCACCATCATTTTAATTAATTTCATACAGACTCCTTTTCTTCAGCCATCGATAGCTGACCACAGTCGTTCCCCAATAAGGCGGGCGTTTAATCAAACCCTGTTTGCTTTTTAGTTAGATTTTACTCGCGGAAACGGCGCTGGTTCCAATGGTTGATTCGGATAAATCGGGAATTAAATTACGCACCCGAAAAAAAACGAGCCACCGAACGGATTCGAACCGTTGACCTACTGATTACGAATCAGTTGCTCTACCAGCTGAGCTACGGTGGCTTGGTTAATTTTTTTTCACTACCAGTT
>DSAU01000568.1 GCA_011046315.1 bacterium | reverse complement strand
TCAAGCAATCGCTGTAAAATCTGTTGCTGTCGATTGATAGTTCGCCGGCTGATGTTTTGCTGCTGTAAATCTTTAACGACATCTTCCATTTCTTTTCCAAGATGGTCCAGGCGCCCCAGGACATCAGAACGCTCACCATACTCTCGCTGAAGTTGCTCTATTGACTTTCGCAACGCCTCTTGTTCGGCTGCCAGGCGCGCCATGGCTGCCTGCTGACTCAGCGAAAACGGTTGCTGACCAGCGCCCAGTTGTAGCGTTTGATCGTTAATTCCCTGCTGTTGACCCGCCATTTGAGATAGCTGTTCCATCATCTCTTCAAGCCCACTTGCCGAGCTCGATTGTTCGAGTTGCTTCATTGCGCTCATTATCTGTTTGACAGTCTCGTTTAAATTAATCATTGCCAGCCGTTGATTTCGCGCCGCCGCGGTGATATTGCGCTCTCCGAATTGGGATAAGGCTTCATCCATATTTCTCATCGCCTGTCCTATAAAGCGCCCCATCTGGGCCGAGACAAAAAATGTCTTTTGCGAAAGCGCCGCCATCTGATTGGCATTTCTGGTTAACGCCTGCTGCAAATCCTGTTGCCGGTCAGCCTTTTGGGTAAGCTGAGGGCTGTTAGCGTTCAACTTTTGAGTGGTTTGAATTAACGATTCCTGCTTGTGCGAGAGTTGGAGTAAATTATGAGAAAGCCGGCTCAGCTCGCGCATTATTTCCTGTTTCTGCTTTGCTACCATCTCACGCCTGGTTTGAGATAACATGTTGACCATCTGGGAGAGCGTCCCTTGCGCTGAATCTCCGCTTTTTTGCGCCGTCTGAGTATCACCGGATCGAACACTTTTTTGAACCTGCTGCATATTTTGCAGCAAGCCTTCATGTTCGGCTAAATCGAGCACCTCTGCTATCGCTTGTTGCGGCTCTTCTCCCGATTCGCTCAGATCATTTTTCCAACCGTCTGTTTCCTGCAAAAGCTCATCAGCTTTTTGCTGAGTTTTTTGTTGATCCTTACAAACATCTGAAGCTTGATTCTCCGAATAATCTTCATTTAACCGTTCATTAATGTTCTGCTGAGCCATCAACAGCTCTTCTGTTTTTTTGATCAGTTCATCCAGCTTCCGCTCAACCTGGATTTGTTTGAGCATATTCAGCGTTTTTTCTATGTTTTTCAAAAAATCTTCCTGAGACAGGTTAAGCTGCTCCACAGCTTGTTTCAGCAGTTTTTCATCAATTTGCTCGGCTGCTTTTTGCAATTTTTTCAAGGCTTGTTTAAGATCATCAGTCAAAATTTCGTTCAGCAATTTCTGCAACTCATTATATTTTTGCAGTGTTTCGAGGCTTAAAAGATCGTTCTTTTCCATCCGTTCGATCATCTGATCTAACTGCTGCTGGATTTCTTGCAATGAAGTTTCAAGCTTTTCCTGATTACGGACGATGTCTTCGATTTTCTTTTTACCTTCCCAATTTACTTCAGGATTCTGTTTTATTTCCTGAACCAGCCGATCCACGTGTTGTTTTAACTCTGTGCTTTTCTCATAAAGACCCTCGAAGCTTTCATAAGCCGTCTCCTGTTCAGCATCAACCTGGGCAAATATTTCGGCTAAGGTCGGGAAACGAGCGAAATAAGTTCGGCTTCTAGCGCTTTTAGGACCTGAAACGCGGTCATTGTCAAAAACTTCCGCGTAATATCGAACCACATCTCCGGGAAATAAATTTAACGATTTCAAATCCCAGTTATATTCAAGTGTCAATCGCTCCTGATGAGATGGATCAAAATTCAACGGTTGAAATTGAAGCGTTGTATCAGGAAACGGATCGTCTTCCCGATCGATGTGGTATCCCAACCTCAGAATTGTAAATCCGAAGTCATCTTCTGCTTCAATTGTCAGCGGCAAAATCAGCTCTTCGGTTAAATCAACATCGCGCCCCGGCGATGAGATAGCAACGTTCGGAAAAATATCGTCGATCAACGATATTCGATAGAGAATAGGGTCTCTGTTTTCAAAAGCCTGGTTATCGATCAGTTTGATTTTGTAAACATCATCCTGAAAAACACTGAAACTTCCTGATGCGTGGTTATCGTTCGTTTGCAGCGCAACCGTCTGCTGTTTTCCAAAATCGATTGAAGCCTCTGTCAGCCCTTTATTGGCTGTTAAATCAAATTCAACCTTCGAACCTTTTAAACAGCTTATATCGCCAACATTCTCTTGCAAACGCTGTTCGCTCAAGCCGGTATAGGCGGGAGGTATGATGTATATTTGCATTCGGCGCACCAGCGGCAACTCAATGACAGCCAAAATATGTTTTTCAGTTGTCATTCCCTGGTGAGAAAAATAATATTCGGTGGTATCCTGAATGTTCTGGATCAGGAAATGAAAGTCATTTTCAACTCCGGCAGTCAGCGTTTGTTTTAAATGATACTCATCATTAATCTCACGGAGGTGCACATCAATTTTGTTAATCCTTTGTCCGGAGACTTTTGCCGTAAGAGACACTGATTCGTTTTTTAACACCTGTTTGCTTCCCGGAAAAACTTGAATGGAAATCTGCGGAACCCGCTCATAGCTTGAAAAAGGGTTAAGCAAGCGATCCGTTGCTATTAATAGCTGTTTTCCCCACACGCCATAAAAAATAAAAGCGATCAGCATCGCTGCACCCAGCCAGCGGAGTTGTCTTCTGATCGCTTTATATGAAACAGACTTTGTGAAATCTAAATTCCGGCTGGCTTGATGAATTCGCTCCAGCGATTGATCGATGAGTTGGGTGGAATATCCCGTTTCGTTGGCGGCGCGTATTCGATAAAGCTGCAACGCATTGCTAAGTTTATCAGCAATGTCATGAAAGAACACTCCGATGTGGCGTGCGATCTCAACGTCGTCAGGATCGGATTTTTTAAACAAAAAAGAATATAGCGCTTTGATAAACATCAGCAACAATACCAAGCCGGCTGACAACCAGAACATCCCGCTAATAACCGTACGCCCCCAAACGTCAAATTTAAACAAAGCCTCCAAAACGGTTGACAGCAACGATGCAACAACCACAAACCATAAAAAGAACAGACCTCCCCGGATCAGCGCCACAACCTTCTGCTTTCGCCGTACAGCGTCAATTCTGTTTTTAAGTTGCCGGTATTTCTGCTCCATCAAACTCACCGCTGCTTAATGACTCAATGCATACATAAAAATATTGACGCCCATTTGTAAAGCCCGCAGTCTGACTGCTTCGGGATTGTTGTGGACATCAGGGTCGGGCCAGCCGTCGGAAATGTTGGTGTTGTAAGTATAATAAACGACCATCCGCCCCTGATGAAATATGCCAAACCCCCGGGGCGGTCCGCCATCGTGCTCATGAATTTTCGGTAAACCTTTGGCGAAATAAAAGGGCTGCTGATAGATGATATGATCAAATGGGATTTCGACCAGTTCTTTGTCTGGAAATACTTTTTTTATCTCTTGTCGAAAATAATGATCCATCCCATAATCGTCATCCGCATACAAAAATCCTCCATGAATCAGATACTTTCTTAAATTAACTGCCTCTTGTTCGGAAAATGTTATTCTCCCATGCCCGGTTAAAAACAACGCCGGAAAGGAAAATAATTTCTGATCGATAAGCTCCACCCTCTGTTCATCGCTTGCGGTTAACAGATTGCCATTCTGCTCAATAAATTTCAACAGGTTGGGAATTGCCGACGGATCGTTGTACCAATCACCACCACCATGGTATTTTACACGAGCAATTATAAAACGACTTTGCTGGTTTTTTTGTTGGCAAAAAATCATCCTGGCGGGAAAAAGCGCCATCAATAAGCATAGTAGTAAAAATGTTTTTGTCTTCCGCATTCAAATTCGTAAAAATATAATTTCAAATTCTTGTTCGCCCTGATCACTACTGATCTCCCTGGCCAGTTTTGACATCATCAATAGTCTTGTGTTTAACGAATTATTAAAATTTACAGTTCCAGCAATTACAATTAATTTTTCAGCCACGTTTGGCTCGATGATTTTTCCATACTCCTAAGCCAGACAAGCTGGAATTAAAAATTTAAAATTAAAAATGAAACTAATTCCGTAATATTACCACCAAAATTTTGCCCAAAAAAACAGCCTTTGTAAAGCGTTTAAAAGATATAACATGCAATGGTTATTAGAAAATTTCTTGCCAAAAAAATACACAATTTAACTTGTCAGGTACTAAAGATAACAACGATTGAGCTTAAAAAAACGTAAGCCCTCAGGAAAACCAAAGGGCTTGAAACAGATAATATGATAATTCAACAACAATTCTTGGTTGTTGAAATCCAATTTTTTTTCATAGCAACTTCATTATTTCGAAGGTGGATGCAGATTAAAAAATCGTCAGATCCGATTCTTTCAATTTAACATCGACAAAAACATTCTTTCTGATTTCATCCATCCATTTTTTAAACTCACGTTGCCTTTTCATGTTCAGCGCCCAGGACTGTATCAGATCCCAGTCTTGTTTTAGAGAAACTTGTCGGGCTTCCTCTCGTTTGTTGAGCCTTAAAATATGCCAGCCAAATTTTGTTTTAAAGGGTTTGGATATTTCGCCAACATCAATAGTCTCGATGGCATTTTTAAATTCTTTTTCTTGTAAATTATCAATTTCAAACAATCCCAGATGTCCGCCCTGTTCTTTTGTCGTTTCATCATCTGAATATTTTTTCGCCATTTCTTCAAATGTAACATCGGGCTCATTCAACCTCTCTCGAATTTCATTGATCTTTTCAAATGTCACCTGCTCATCATCTTGTGTCGGTTGCAAAAGTATTAATAAATGCCTTACATTCACTTTATCACCACGCCGGTCAATGCATTGAATGAGATGATAGCCGAAACGGGTTTTTACAATATCGGAATATTCTCCGGGTTCGAGAAGAAAAGCGATCTCTTCAAACTCAGGCACAAAATCTCCGCGCTGGATCAATCCGAGCTCTCCGCCACGCGCCCGGCTGCCGGGGTCTTCCGAAAACTGACGACATAGCTCTGCAAAATCTTCGCCTGCTTTTACCCGCTGTTGTAATTGCTTGATCTTTTCCTGCGACTGTTGCTCGGACGACGTTCCAGCTTTTACGGTCATCAAAATATGGCTGATGTCCACCGTTTCCTTCATTTCAGGTAGGCTGTCTTGCATGGTACGATAAAATTCCTCTACCTCCCGACGCGTAATATTTATTTGTTGATATTTTGTATTGCGAAGCATTTCGACTTTTAAATTTTTGCGAACGTCATCGCGGTAATTTCTCTTAATTTTACTAATTCCCATTCCAAGTTGCTTTTCCAACTCGTCTTCAGAGCCGACTCGCTGAAGCATGGCATTAATTTGATCTTCAAGGACCTGGTCCACCTGTCGTTCATCCACAACCACGCTGTCCTCTTCGGCTTTAGCCAATAATATTTTTTGACTAATCAGATTTTGCAGCGTCTCATTTTGCAGCTCTCGAAATTGATCCGGTGATTTGCGGGGATCAATTCCCAGTTGAAACGCCAGATTAAGAGAAAACTGTTTCAGTTCAGACAGCAAAATAATCTCGTCCTCAACCACGGCAACGATTTTATCCAGAACCTGTTGCGACAACAGACGTCCCGAAACCAGACTGCAGAATAGAAATATTCCAACAAACAATTTCTTTTTCATTTTTCAAACTCCAATTTTGGTCACTTTTTTTGAATTTTCAACATCGTTGTGTCAGTAAAAATTTCTTGAAGAAATTTATCGTCCTTTTTAACAATAATTTTTTGTCTCAACTCTCCAATTAAATCGCGATATTGCTGTTTTTGTTTACCAGAGCGGATCCGATTCTTAATTTTATGTTGAACATCCTCATACTTTTTGTAACTGCCTGGCTTGCGAACTTCAAGTATTTTGAAAATGTGATATCCGAACAATGAGCGGATCGGCGGTGTAATCACCCCGGATTCATAGGAAAACAACCGCCTGGCGATCTCAGGCACAACGTCGGTTTTTGTAAAGAAATCCAATTCTATCCTTTTTTTATCTGCATAATCAATAGAATATTCACGGGCAACCTCTTCAAAATCGGCGCCGCTTAAAATTTTTTTTCTCGCCTTTTCGGCATCCGCCTGATTAGTCACCAAAATGTGCAGCGCATGCATTTCAGTCTCTGATACAACAAAATCTTGTCGATGGTCTTCATAATACTTTAGAGCTTCCTCATCAGTTATATCATTTTCCGCGCTTAATAAATATTGGTCCAAATATTT
>DSAU01000031.1 GCA_011046315.1 bacterium | reverse complement strand
GGACAGCGCAGAAAACCGGCTGGCTGGTTCAGGTTCGGAACCAGATATTGATAAGCGTACTGTCCGGCCGGATTACCAACGATCCCGCTGGAATCGATTTCGTTTTTGAAAACCAGCTCAACCGCATAAATTTCCTCCGGTTTTGCATTGCCAAGCGATCCGATGATTATTTCAAATCCGGGTTCATGTCCGCTTTCGATATTTTTATAATAGACATCTTTTAAACCACCATCTGGTAAATATACCTCCACCACCTTGAATCCATCAGTTATCGGAATATTAAAAGCGTGCTCATCCGGAATTTGATGGTTTTTCAGCAGGTAAACTCCCAGTGTCTGATCGATCAGATTAAAGCCTCTGCCCGGAACTCCGTCTATCGAATCGCTTACCGTCAACCAGTAACTATGACCGGTCAATTGAGCCGGATAGATCACTTTAACGGCAAAATAGGCATCGCTTCTTCCGGATATCTGGGAAGGGAAAATCAGGTTTGGTTCATATTCCAGCGGTTCAACCGGAAGTATGACACTCCTTGTCCAATGATGAAATTTTTCATCCAGTATATGAACCGTGAGCTCAATCCGGTGGCTATCGGGAACATCCGCGGCAATATCCACCTCAAAATAGCTGTTTTCATCATATAAATCATACTCAATGGCCGATGTTTCTCCTGCTGGCAGACTGTCCATCGCAATAGTTTTCGGTTTTAAATTGACATAGCGATCGTCTGTTTCAAGAAACAGCTTGAGATTGTTTAACGTATGGTTGTAATTATTTTTCAGCTCAATACCCAACCGTACATTCTCTCCAGGATTGATCGCAGCATCCTGATTGATATGATCATCAACCACTGTCAATTTATTCAAACTAATTTTATCGGATAAAGTAATATTGTAATCCGCATAGCGATATTGAAATTGTTGGCTACTATTATCGGTAATGGTAATCGTCACATACAACACCGAGTCGTTGGCAGCAGTGGGCCAGGTGTTTCCGAAAATATGATCGCCGGCAATTCCGTTATCCACCTGCCCGTCATCCAATAATGGCATTGAGTGGATATGCTGCTGGTGATAAGTGTAAAAATCAGCCTGCACTGTTAAAATATCGTTTTCATGGATAATATGCGACTGAACAAAGACCTGGGTTTCGCTATCAGATATAAAGTGGGGCTGGGCTTCGGTCGTTACTTTCAGTGCAAATTCTGTTTTGACACCGTTACGGATAAAATCAGCATTCCTTCTTAAATCGATAACACTGCTCAAACGATCGCTGCTGTGACCGATGACAATGGCGTACAGCACCCGTTGCGTATCCATTGGCGCCATGGAAAAGGGACCACTGCCCTGCACAAAATAAACTTCGCAAGACTGTTCGTAAATCCAACCGCTGTTAATAACCGGATCACCGGAATTCATGAACATGGTTGCTTGTCCCGTGGTCGGATCAACAATCGAATCTCCCCATCGGTCTAATCCCAGAAAATTGCCATAAAGCGCCTGGGCGCCTTGAAAACTATATGGCGGTTGCACGAACCGCGTGTGTCCTCAGTAATAGACCATGTTAACGGTCATGTTTAATAATTGGGCGTCCGGAATGGGATCATGCAAAAATTGAAGCGCCTGATTGCCGGGCAATGCTATTGCCGGTCCCTGCAACAAACATAAACCGACAGCCGGAATCTGATGGCCATAAACCTCATCGAAATCATCCCCATTGAAATCATAAGACAAATCGAACGCGATATCGCAAGCAGCTTTGTCATCATTTGCATCGCCGAGATCAGGATCGACATATAAGCCGACGTAGGCATCATTGATTGATTTTTGGCTTTTATTAATGATGGTGTAATGTAAAAAGACTGTTTTTCCCAAAGCAGTATCATCATCGATTGCCCATGCCAGAACCTGCACTTCGACATTCAATGGCAACGTATTATAACAACCATTGTGCAGCGTCTGGTTGCCATCGTTCATCACCATCCATAGTGTTTGATCGCCGATGATCAGCGGTTCACCATTATCGTCCAGCGGCGCGCCGTCCGCTACCGGCCATTCTGCATAATCTTTGTTGTAATTTGGGGACGCCGGATCGGCTGAATCATTGGGTTTGATCTTGTAAATGCGATACTTTTCCAGCGTTGGGTCATCTGGTTTACCGGAAGGTAGAATCACACCGCCCTGATATTCCGTGTTATAATCGGCGCAGGCGGTTCGGATTTCACCGTCAACCAGCCCGGCGATTCTCAATCCGGCGACGTAAATCAGATATTTTTCCGAACCAGCAGGATATTCCATGCCGGCATTCCCGGTAACGGGATGCCGGGCAAAGGTACCATTATTCATCAGCCACAAACTGATTTGATTGGCGTCGATTTGTTTAGCGTCCCTGACCATCATCGAATTCGCAGAAGTCGTTCCGAGTTTGGCTGACAGGGTAGTCAGCATAAGGACGAAATTTAGCAACAGCAGAATTACCAGTTGATACCGAAATTTTTTGGTGATAGCCATAGCAATTTCTCCTTTAGCTGGTTTAGTTTAAAAGTTTTTGTTTTATTTTTATACCTTATATAAGTCGTTCGGATTTTGAAAATTCCATAAATTATTTTTAAATTTTTTCAAAAAAACATCATCCAACAATTCCTGAATGACCTGTCATTGCGATCCCGCTTCAGCAGGAGAAGCAATATTCGAACCAATTTAAAATTATGAGATTGCTACGTCATCCCGCTTAAGGCGGTTCTACTCGCAATGACAGCATAATAATTAGGAATCGCTATATTCGATATGAAAGGGTTTATTTCTATAGCAGATGACAGAAGGACTCGTTAGATAGCCGCTTTATTGGTTGCTATAGCTTTGTCACCCGGCAATGGGATTCACTACCAACAGGTGACAAAGCGCATAACTTGATAACTAAAAAAATAAACTGTCAAAAAGCTCAAACCAATCCAGTGATCCGCAGCCCTGAGGCTAAGTGCAATCGCTGGTTAACCACAGATTAGTTGATACAAAGCTAAAACGCAATTACACAGAAACAACAATAATACCAGTTTCGACTAACATGGTTGCCTATCAAACCAATCGAAATATCTACTTCCAGCTATTAGTTGCAAAAGCGAGCTGATAAATCATCCCGGAAAAAGATTCGATTCGAACTTATTTGGGCTAAATTTTCGACATTACATTTGCCCGATATTGATAAATCCGCCGATAAACCAACTGCGGCAACTGCCATCCCAGATAACCGGCAACAATGCCCAACCCAATATGATAGCAGGCTAATGCTAAAAAAATCAACCATGCCTGCTGATGATTCAACCCCAGAATGGCGGCGCCTTTTCCCACAATCATCTGGTAAACTTTGAGAATGCCCCAGCCCGCCAGTAGCCCCTGGGCAAAAAAGGGATGAAATAACGACCACAAAACGCCCAGTGCCCCGGCGAGATAGTAATTAATTTTCCGGGGATGATTCACACTGAATCCAATTTCCACCAGGATGACTTCGATCATAATAGCCAGGATTGAAAAAATAGCAATTCCACCCAGAAAGTTCAGTTTAATAAATGAGATCGTCATCCCCATGAGAATGGCAGTCCCTCGCCGGGGTACGAAACTTCGTCCCAGACACAGGATGATAACACCCAGGAAGATTAATAAGGCGCCCGAAAATGGAATTTTAAAAGATCTGAGCAGCAGTCCCCAATAAATTTCGATCACTGCCCACAACGACGAAAGAAGCGCTAATTGGGCGATTTCTCTGTTGGTAAATTTTATTTTGAATCGCATTAGTATCCAGTCTTAAATTTTAAAAATTTTCGTAACTATTCAGTAGTTGGCTATTTTTACAAGACATTATAACAATGACAGAATAATTAGTGCCTGTCCGAAAATAGCTCCTTACCATGTCATTGCGATCTGCCGAATGGCGGAGAAGCAATCTCATGATAATAAAGAGATTGCTTCGCTCTCCGCTAACTGGCGGATCGCTCGCAATGACAGTAAGGGGCGAATTTAGATCTTTTTCGGACGGACACTAATTAATGACAGAATAATTTTAAAAAATTTAAAATTAAATTCTCGATTGGCTATACAATTATTTTGATATTGTTAACAAGTCATCAGCCAGTTAGCGGATAGGTCAAAATTATTAAAACAACATAAGCTAATTATTCTGACAATAATTGAATTATTTTTACGGCAACCAGCCCTTTTCATGAACGAATTTTAAATTTTCAATCAACTCAAATTAAATATTCAGCTCACTCCACAACCAACTCTCCCCGCATATCCATGTGATGTTCGGAACACCAAACCGTGCACATGAAGGGGAATGTTCCTTTTTTATCAGCAGTGAATTTAACTACATTGACAGTGCCTGCCTTTAATTCTTTAACTGCCACCCTAAAAGCCGGCAAAGCAAATCCATGGCTTACTGTTTCGATATTTCGAATATACAGTGTAATTTCCTTTCCGAAAGGCACTTTGAGCTGTTGGGGGTACCAATTACCATTTTCAGGCGCTCGGGCGATTAATTCTGCCGTGTACAATTTATCCCGCCTGAGCTTTTCAATGCTGAACACGCCGATGACCGTGCCAATAGTGGCAAAAATAACAATGACGATAGCGATTTTTTCACTTTTTTTCATCATATCACCCCATGTATAACCATAAAAATGTGATCGTAATTAATGTCAGAAGTATCAACATCGGAATCCAGCCACGCTTTGCCTGGTCGATATCTGGATAGACTTGCTTCGATATTCTGAATCCGTAAGCCAGCGAGAACGCATAGAAAATCAACAGCGTAATGCCCTGCAGATAACCCAACCAGCCTGTCAGAACCGGCGTCCATGGAAATCCGGCAGTTCCAAATAAATTCCAACCCCAGGCAAATGGATCGGATAAAATATGAAAGATATAGCTACCGTTCGGCAAAATAATTCACCAACTAAACGCAATCCAAACGCCCAGCCCTAATGGAATCAATGTGTAAGCAAAGTTAATGAACACTTTTTTTAGCGGTATGTCTTTATTGCCACTCAAATTTCTGGAAAAATGAGCAAAAACTAAAAATATACCAGGGATAAATAATAGGCTTACTGCTGTATGCGCAACCACAAAACTAATCCATCCGCTGATTGTCGTCGCTCGAACCATGTCGCGGATAAATCCCCAGGGACCCTGAAACGACACATAAAATACAATAGCAATACCCAGCATGATGAAGGCTTTATACGCCTCGTCCAGTCCTTTGGGCTCTTTTTTGGAATCGACCAACAAATCCACTCCCGGCGGTCTTAAATTCAGCGCCATGTTATCATGTGGACAACTCTTAAAGCATTCCAAACACATCCCGCAGTAAGTATTTTTCTCAAAATTCCATGGCGTGACCAGCCAGGGGCAGCCATAGCCATGTTCATTACCGACATAACAGGTTTTGGGTCGGTGATTGGCACACACTTTAGGGTCTCTGGCTCTAATTTCTGCCGTGGCGAATTGAGAATACAGTCCCTGGAATCCCGACACAGGACAGACGTAAAGACAAAAGCTTCGCTTTTCAAAGATCAACCCGATGAGAAAAGCGATAACGATGATCGAACCTAACAGCACGAAAGTAGCGTACGGTCTAACAGTAAAAAATCCCGAAAAGAATGTCGCGACCAGAAAACCGATATTCATGACCCACATGTTTTTAAGCGGTTTGGGCCACTTCAGATTCAGTCCACCAAACTTGCCTTTTTTAACTTCGTACAATCGTCCTCGTTGGAACCAATCCGAGAATATGGGAAACGGACACATCATGCACCAGACACGTGAAAATCCCGGAACCAGAATGAACATCAATAACACCCACCAAAGGATCCAGACAATCATAATACCGAAGTTGAAATTCCCAGGTCCGTACCCCCCGACAAATCCCGCAATCAATATCATAGTAAATATAAACAGATTTACCAGAATAAGCGCCAGCGGAAACCACCGAGATTTGAATAACTTTCTCACCAGTTTGAATTTTGTCAGGTCAAACCGCCAGTCTAAATCGATTAATCCAAATAGTTTATCCTTCTCCATTTTCTCCTTCTTCTTCTTTTTCTTGTTTTTTAAATTTGAATACTGAAAAGGTAATTAACACGCTTCCAACAGCAAAAGCCAATGTCAGAACAACATAAAAGTAGAAACGTTTGTTGGGACCAACTTCCAAATAACCGACCATATACGGATGATGCTCTCCGCAGGGAGTCGAACAGCGGAACGTAAATCT
>DSAU01000103.1 GCA_011046315.1 bacterium | reverse complement strand
GTCGATGTGCGCGAGTTGAAGAGAAAAGAACCGGATTATCAGCGCGCTTTTGAATTGATGAAGGAGTTGGAATTTATTACGCTGCTCGACCGCTTTTCCGTTGTAAAAAAAACAGAAAAGGTTCACTATGTTACGATTACTGAAGAGGCGCAATTAATTGAATTGATTGAAAAATTAAAACAGTGTTCACAATTTACGCTCGATTCTGAAACCACGGATGTTGATCCGATGAAGGCTGATATCGTCGGTCTGTCGTTTGCGTGGCAGGAGGGAGAAGCCTATTACATCCCGGTGGATGCCAGCGACAGAAAAACCAGTAGTGATCTGTTTGAGGAAAAGGGATTCAGGGGATTCCCTCTGCAGCAGGTAAAGAATTTACTGACCCCGGTTTTGAGTGATAAAGACATTAAAAAGTGTGGGCAAAACATAAAATATGACCTGATGGTTTTATCCCAGCATGGCATTTCAGTGCGCGGCGTGGATTTTGATACGATGCTTGCCAGCTATCTTATTAACCCATCGTTACGTCAACATAATCTCGACGCATTAACGCTGCAGTATTTTAACTATCAGAAAGTCGCGACCAGGGATTTAATCGGAGTCGGCAAAAAACAGATCAGCATGGCAGATGTAGCGCTGGAAAAGATCAGTTATTACGCCTGTGAAGACGCTGATTACACACAGCGTTTGCGACAAAAACTGGAACCGAAACTGAAGGAATTAGAATTAAAAAGCTTATTCGATGAAGTTGAGCTGCCGCTGCTCAGCGTGCTCATGGAGATGGAGATCAACGGTGTGTCGCTGGATGTGGAGTTTCTTAGCGAGATGTCAAGAGAGTTGGATGGACGGTTGCGCCGGTCGATAGCTAAAATTTTTGAGTTGGCAGGACAGGAATTTAACATCAATTCACCGAAGCAATTATCGGAAATACTGTTTGTTAAAATTGGTTTGCCGGTAATTCGACGTACCAAATCTGGCCCCTCAACTGACGTTACTGTTTTGGAAACATTGGCAAAGGATCATGAACTGCCACGGGAAATTTTGGAATTTCGGCAATTGTCCAAGCTCAAATCAACCTATGTCGATGCATTGCCGCGGTTAATTAATGCCCGAACCGGCAGGCTGCATACCTCTTACAATCAAACTGTGACGGCGACCGGCAGGCTCTCTTCGAGTGATCCAAATTTGCAGAACATTCCCATCCGTACCGAAATCGGCAGAAAAATCCGCAAAGCATTTATTCCCGTTGATGATAATCATATTTTGATCGATGCGGATTATTCTCAAATTGAGTTACGTATTATGGCGCATCTTTCAAAGGATGAGACGCTGATTCAGGCTTTTCGGGACGGCGCTGACATCCATCGCAGCACTGCCGCACTGGTGTTTGATGTTGAACCGGAACAGGTGACAGACGATATGCGCCGCCGCGCCAAAGAGGTGAATTTTGGAATCATGTACGGTATGGGCGCCTATGGCCTGGCGAGCCGGTTGGATATTCCACAGGAAGAAGCTGAAATGTTTATCCACAATTATTTTGTCAATTATCCCGGCATTCAACAATTTATGCAGCAGTGTATTCAACAGGCACAAAAACATGGGTTCGTCAAAACCTTGCTCAACCGGAGGCGTTACCTGCCTGATATTCACAGTGACAATCGCCGGGTGCGCGAGTTCGCCGAACGCAATGCAATCAATACACCCATTCAGGGTACAGCCGCCGACCTGATCAAGGTTGCCATGATTCGCATCTCCGACCGTTTTAAAAAGGAAAAGCTTCAAAGCAAAATGATCATGCAGGTACATGACGAACTGGTGTTCGAAGCTCCCAGCGATGAGACAGACCGCGTAAAAGCAATCATTTGTGAAGAGATGGAAAAAGCAATTGAGCTCGATGTGCCCATCAAAGTCGATGTTGGGGTGGGGGCGAATTGGTTGGAAGCGCACTGATAAATAGTTTTCTCAAAGCAGAGCCAGCGCGAAATCGCGCTGTTTTGCTGTAAAGTTCATCTATGCCGTAAAGTATTTAGCTAAAATTTGGCAAACAATTTAGGGCACAATAGATGACAATTAATCTGAGATCTTCGATAACATAGCGGCTGGTAGTAGCGGGTAGTAGCGACTTCAGTCGCTATTTACAGCAAAAAATGACTGAAGCCATTACTACCACATAAATTGCCAGATGATGTCTATTTTATTATGTTCAACTTGCCGGATTCATCGAATGTCAGTTGCAGCGGCGCCATCACAGATATTGGTGAATCTAAAACCATGCCACCGCCGAGTTGGTAGTTGAGCGATCTGTCCCCGGTAATTAATCCGTAAACGGTTCTGCCCATTTCAAACAGATTCAACGACAGCGGGAGTAATATTTCAGATTTTTCCTTGTTTTGGATCTGCAGTTTTTGCTGCGTCAGTCCGCTCGCCCAGGTGCTATTATTAATTTTTAATTCGTAGTTTAATTTATCCAGCGCCAGCGAAAATGGATTGGGGTTTTCCAGCTCCAGGATTAAATCCAGATCAGCGCGGGTTAAACTTAAATTTTTCAATTTAAGCGATCCCAGCTTGATTTTTGGAATTTTTACCAACGGTAAATTGCCGCTCTTGCTGACCGGAATTCGGGTTTTGCCCAATACCGGCAGGTCAAAAACGAGCCCCAATGATATTTGATAGTCGGTGCTGTCTTGATTTTTAAGCGATTGGTATGTTTGATAAATATCGCTAAACTTCAAAGACAAGGGCACTTCGAGAGTGCTTTTTCCGCCGCCGGCGATGGTGAGTTTTTTATCCTGTTTGCCATTAAGGAACGGCGCATTTGCCAGTTTAAAATCATAATCAAAACCCGATAGCGTGGCTGCAAAGGAATTGGGATTTTCGATGGCGACTGCAAACACCAAATTAATTTTTTCCAGACTCAATCCGGTGAGCTGAACATCCTCAAGGTTTAGCGTTGGTTTTTGAATGCTGGTAAATTCCTGTAGCGCGGCGCATTGAATAAACAACAGCATCGTAACCAGTGATCCGGCTTTGAAAATTTGTTTTAGCTCATCCAGTTTCATGGTCGGTCCTTTCATTAAATCAGTGGTAGTTTTTTCTAACGGAAAAAGGGATTGTTCTGCTTCTCAAATCCGACAGTCGTGTCGGGTCCGTGGCCCGGGTAAATTTCGGTTGAATCGGGCAGGGAGAAAATTTTTGTGTTTACTGAATGGATGAGTTTGTCAAAATCCCCACCCGGCAGATCGGTTCTGCCGATCGACCCATAAAATATCAGATCGCCGACGAACACTTTTTTTCCAACCAGCAGGGAAATATTTCCTGGCGAGTGACCCGGCGTGTGTAAAACTTGAATGGGAAGTTTTCCCAACAACAGAGTGTCGCCGTCTTCAACGAATCGGTTCGGTTGTAGTTTGCCCGGATCTGGTAAACCGAACATTGCTGCCTGCTCTGCTGCTCGGGAGATGAGAAATTCATCTGCCCGGTGCATTACCAGTTCAGCATTGAATCGTTGAAGCAACACGCTGGTGGCGGCTATGTGATCAACGTGTCCATGAGTCAACAGAATATATTTAACTTCCACTCCCAGCTTGTCCACAACAGCAATAATTTGCACTGCTTCATCGCCGGGATCGATGATGGCGGCGAATTGAGTTTCCTGACAACCGAGTACAAAACAATTGACAGCCAGCGGTCCTACAACGAGCGTTTCCAGTATCATTTTAGATCCTCCAATGCATTATTAATTCAGGTCATCGCGTAGCATAACCGCAAAAATTAAACACCAAAAAATACCGAATGTCCCTGATTGTCGAGCTTTTTTGATGCCAGATTCAGTTTTCGAACGCAAGTTGCAACAATTTAAGCGCATCGTTTTTTCCGGTTTCACCGACCTCCAGCGCTGGTCCCACGCATGATGGACAGCCAGATTGGCAACCGCATTCCAATATGAGTTGTTTCGCGGCTTCCAGCAGATCGTCGTGAACGTAAAACAGCTTGCGGCTAAAGCCGACGCCACCGGGATAAGCGTCGTAAATATAGATGGTCGGTTTTTGCGTAAAGGTGGCTTTGACCATGGGGATCGAGCGCAGATCAGCCGGATCTGCCATAATGTAAAGCGGCGCCACGTTGCCAAGCACATTCGCCAGCGCCTGGAGCCCAAAACCCAGATTTTCCTGCGTCATGTTGAGCGTTGCGTGGATGTTGTCATTAAACTCGATCCAGTAAGCCGTGGTGTGCATCTCTAATTCGGGCAGATGAATATTGCCCATGCCGATATTTTCGTGAGTGTGAAATTTAATTTTTTTGTAAGCCGTGGCAACCGTGGTAACGCTAACCTCGCCGTAAGCTTTGCCAGCGCCGGGAATGGTTTGATGTTCAAAAATATCCAGCACTTTTAAATTGGTCTTGCTTTGAGCATCGGTATAGTGATCCACTTCCACTTCGTGGACATAAGCTTTACGCCGCTCCCAGTCCAGTTTATCGACATGAAATTGCCGGCTTTCGTGAATATAAATCGCGTGCTCATAAATCAGCAATGGCGCGCTGAAATAATCCACTTCACCGATCACCCGCTCCTGTTTGGTGGTGTCAATAATGACGAAATTTTCCGGTGATGCGCTGCGCAGACTGATCTCCTGTGCCGGATAAATTTCACTAGTCCAGTGCCAGCGGTTTTCAGTATGATGGAGCACACCGTTCTCCTCAAGGTAAGCCAGCATGTGCGGTGTGGCGTCGCTGCCGAATTGCTCGCCGTCTTCAAATGGCAACTCAAAAGCTGCGCATTTCAGATGGCTCATGTGAATGATGAGGTTATTGGGATCGATGACGCCGGTTTCAGGGGATTTGCCGAAAAAATACTCCGGATGATTGATGATGAATTGATCCAGCGGCGCACTGGAGGCTACCAGAATGGCGATTGAAGTTTCAGTCCGGCGCCCGGCTCTGCCGGCTTGTTGCCATGAACTGATAATTGTGCCCGGATAACCGGCCATGACGCACACGGAAAGTTGTCCGATATCAATGCCCAACTCCAGCGCATTTGTGCTGACTACGCCGAGAATTTCACCGCTGCGCAGCCCCTGTTCAATGGCGCGGCGTTCAAGCGGCAAATATCCACCGCGATATCCCCTTACCAGTTGGGGGGGCTTTTTAAATTTTTTCATCAGCTCTTTGAGATAGGTGACAAGAATTTCCACCCGAAGCCGACTGCGGGCGAACACAATTGTTTGAATTTTATTGCTCAAAAATTTGGCGGCTAATTTTTGTGCTTCATTCACCACCGATCGCCGGATGCCCAATTCCGCATTAATAACCGGAGGATTGTACAAAATAAAATGCTTCCCGCCGCGTGGCGCGCCATTGTTGTCAATTAACTCGACATCCAACTCGAGCAACTTTTGGGTAAGCTCCCTGGGATTACCAATTGTCGCGGAACTGCAGATGAAAAGCGGATCGCTGCCGTAAAATTTGCAGATTCGTTTCAAACGGCGGATGATGTTTGCCAGATGGCTGCCAAAGACGCCGCGATAGTGGTGCACCTCATCGATGACCACATAGCGGAGGCATTCGAACAATTTGACCCATTTAGTATGATGAGGCATGATGCCCTGATGCAACATGTCCGGATTGGTAATGACGATGTGCCCAGCAGTGCGAATAGATTTTCGAGCCGACGCCGGGGTGTCGCCATCAAAGGTGTAGCTTTTAATTCCCCTGTCAAGTGAATGTGATAGCTCGTAGAGTTCGTTAAGCTGGTCCTGTGACAACGCTTTGGTGGGGAACAGGTATAATGCTCTGGATTCAGGATTTTCAATCAGTTTGTTGAGCACGGGAATGTTGTAGCACAGTGTTTTCCCGGAAGCGGTCGGCGTGACCACAACGACATTTTTTCCCTTCAGAATCGCTTCGATGGCGGATGCCTGGTGGCTGTATAGTTTTGAGATGCCGCGTTGTTTGAGCTTTTGAACCAGCTCCGGGTGAATGGCGTCCGGATATTCGGCGAATACTGGCGGCTGTTCTGGAATTTTTTGCCAGTGAGTAATATTGGAAATCACGTCGGCGTCATTGCGGATAATGTCAAGAATTTGTTCAATGGTCATACCTGATGTCCAGATTAAATCATGATCAGTAGTGTTAAATTAAACAATCTTTTTGAATAATTAAAAAGCAAAACATCAATTACAGGTGGAATCCTGATGCCATCGCTTTATTAAATTGGTAAAAAATATAAATAACATCATGTTTTATTTAAAGTATTAGCAAATATCACCAGACGATCCAGCGATGGCATCAGTCTATATC
>DSAU01000029.1 GCA_011046315.1 bacterium | reverse complement strand
CGCAGTGCATAACCGAAAAATTATCTAAACCAAATTCATCGAACCGATTCAAAAAAGTCTATCTGGGTAACTGTATATGGAAAACAAGTTTCTGGTTTCTGCGTCTCCTCATATCACTGATAAGGAATCTATCCCAAAAATCATGTACGGCGTAGTCCTCTCGTTGATTCCGGCGATTGTTGGCAGCGTCTATTTCTTTGGCGTACGCGCCGGCTGGCTTATCGTCTTGGCTGTGGTTACTGCTGTTGCCACCGAGGCATTGTTACAATTTTTTATGAAAAAACCGATTACTGTTGGCGATGGCAGCGCTATCGTAACCGGCATTTTGCTGGCTTTTAATATTCCGGCAGAGGTACCGTGGTGGATTCCGGTGGTCGGGTCTGCCTTTGCCATCGCCATTGGAAAAATTCCCTTTGGCGGTCTCGGTTATAATCCCATGAATCCTGCTTTGCTGGGACGGGCATTTCTGCTGGCGTCCTGGCCCACAAAAATGACGATTTTTACCACAGCGCCGCGGGACGGGACGCTCTCGGGTATTAATGCGGCTTCGATCACCGACTTTGGTCTGGAAACGATTACGCAAGCAACTCCGCTGAATGTTTTTAAAACACAACGGGCAGTACTGGAAACTTCAGCAAAAGCCGAAGTCGCGATCTCGCAATTATACGACTCCTACGGCAACCTTTTCTGGGGAAAAGTAGGCGGATGTATCGGCGAAACTTCGGTCTTTTTATTGTTGATCGGTGCGATCTATCTCATTTATAAGCGATACATCGGTCTCCGCATTCCCCTATCATATATCGGAACGGTTGCTTTGCTATCCTGGCTGTTCGGCGGCACTAAAGGCCTGGCTACCGGTGACCCGATCTTTCATATTTTATCCGGTGGATTAATTTTGGGTGCATTTTATATGGCGACCGATATGGTTACTTCACCGGTTACCTCGCGCGGACGAATATATTTCGGAGTTGGCTGCGGGGTGCTCACTGTCGCCATTCGATTGGTCGGCGGCTATCCGGAGGGAGTATCCTATTCCATCTTGTTAATGAACCTGTCCGTTCCGTTACTGGATCGATACACGCGACCGAAAACTTTTGGAAAGGTGAAAGAGAAATGAAAGAAATTTTAAAACTCGGCGGAATTTTAATGCTGGTGACTGCGATCGCCGGAGCAGCCCTGTCGATGGTAAATGTAATTACCAAACCCAAGATCGAAGAACAAAAACGACTGGTGACCCAAAGAGCGCTGGTCGCAGCACTGCCCACAGCAGATCCCGATTCAATCGAGGCTGTTACTCAAAACGATCAATTGGAATACTACATCGGCTACGCTACAGCAGCCAAGAAGAAAATAGTCGGTTATGCCTTTATCGCCAAAAAATATGGCTACTCCAGCGAAATTGAAACTATGGTCGGAGTCGATACCACCGGCAAAATTATTGGGCTAAAGGTAATAGATCACAAAGAAACCCCAGGACTGGGCACCAAAATTGAAGAAATCAGATATGGTGAATCAAGCCCCTATTTCCAGGATCAGTTTATCAATCGTACCATTGACAACATCGCGCTGGATAAAGATAACGGTGAGATTAAAAGCATCACCGGCGCCACAGTTTCGTCACGGGCAATGACCGAATCCATTGTCGAAGGTTTTAAAAGACTGGAACAAAAACTGGATGGATTTAAAAAACCGATAACCACTCAAGAGCAAGTGAATTAGATCATATTAGAGGATGTAGCTATGCCAATTTCCAATGAATTTTTTAAAGGCTTTTACAAAGAAAATCCGGTTTTTAAATTAGCACTGGGGCTTTGTCCCACTCTTGCAGTGTCCAATTCACTGCAAAATGCAGTCGGTATGGGCGCCGCAGCAACCTTTGTATTGCTGTGTTCGAATGTAATCGTTTCACTCATCCGGAAAGGCGTCCCCAAGAAAATTCGCATCCCTATTTACATCGTGATAATCGCTACTTTTGTAACGATTGTCGATCTGGTGATGGCAGGTTTTGCACCTGATCTGCATAAATCATTGGGAATTTTTGTCCCCTTAATCGTTGTAAATTGTGTAATATTGGGGCGCGCCGAGGCTTTTGCCGGCAAAAACTCAGTCGCTTATTCTTTTATCGACGGGCTGGGTATGGGAATCGGTTTTACTTTTGCGCTCAGTGCCGTCGCAGTAGTGCGAGAACTTCTGGGGAGCGGGAAACTCTGGGGATTCCCGATAATGGGTAGTGGATTTGAACCGGTTTTGCTTTTGATCTTGCCCCCCGGCGCATTTTTAACGCTTGGGCTCTTTGTGGGGCTTTTTAACTGGCTGGATAATAAAAGAACGACGGCATAATGGCTTGTTACCCGGAGGAATCAAATGGAATTGAGTGAATTATTTATCATTGCGCTTTCTGCAATATTTATCAATAATTTTGTGTTGATGCAATTTCTCGGCATCTGTCCCTATATTGGTGTCTCGAAAAATATGGATTCTGCGCTGGGGATGGGAATGGCTGTTATTTTTGTGATGACCATGGCGTCGATGGTAACCTGGCTCATCAATGCCTTCCTATTGCAGCCGACAACTTCCAACATTTTTTACCTGATATTTTCACCGCAGGAACCACCCGATTTGACTTATCTCAAAACCATCGCCTTTATTTTGGTCATCGCCTCGCTGGTACAGTTTGTGGAGATTGTTGTACAAAAAGTCAGTCCGGCTTTGTACAAATCACTTGGGATCTATTTGCCGCTGATTACAACAAACTGCGCCATTCTGGGAGTGGCTTTGCTAAATCTGGAAAAAGATTTTTCTTTTATTGAAAGCATTATTCATGGCATTTCTGCCGGCATCGGCTTCACATTGGCGCTCGTGTTAATGGCAGGCATTCGTGAACGACTCGAACTGGCGCCGGTTCCGAAACCGTTGAAAGGCATTCCGATCGCTTTCCTGATGGCAGGCTTGATGTCGATTGCATTTCTGGGCTTTTCCGGACTTAAACTGAATTGATCATCCTGTCAAATAATCAGCTCATCAAGCGATGGCATCAGTATTCCACCTTACGGTCTGCTCTGAAAATCTGTTAATTATTTCCTTCCGATAATTATTCCAACTGCCGTGATAAAACAATCACGGCAGTTTTCATTTATTACCATTTCCAATGGCATAAATATTGCGTAATATTGTGTTGCAGTGAGAAAAAGCAGCAAGCTGATAATCGCGTCATCTATAAAAAAAAAAACAACGTCAGCATAAGCTGTTGGTTTTTCAATATTTATTATACTTGTTTTTGACATGATTGATAATTTTTCAAATAAAATAGCAGCCGGAATAAAAAACATCATTTTCTATTTCAAACTGAAATCGATATTCATTTCAGATCGCAACCATCGTTGCACTTTCATTTCTTAAGGTGATGTTTTTTTGATTCAAATCGGGCCGGAATCTTGTGGACATTGAATTCGCTTCGGTAATTTAACCTACGAACAACAGAGATAGTGACATCATGAAAACAATCGAAAAATCCAAACAGCAACTGATTTCCGAAATCCGTCGTCTGAAAGCAGAAAACGAATTGCTCAAGGCTATGACGAAAAATGACATCAAATCAGACCATATAATTGCCGCTGATCAGGTTCAGCTATTCAGCATTTTTGACACCATCGGTATTGGTATTTCCCAGATCAACCCGCGCATGGAGATACTGACGCTCAACAAGCAGATGGCGAGATGGTTTCCCGATTTGGATGTTACCCAAAAACCGCTTTGTTATCAGAATTTCAGACAACCGCCACTATTAAAAATTTGCGACAACTGCCCCACTACGCTCACATTCTTTGACGGCGCCAATCATGAAACACTGGTCACGCGCAAAATCGGAGCAACTGATCGACAGTTCCGGATTCTCTCCAGCCCGGTAAAAAACGAACGCGGCAAAGTAGTCAGCGTCTTTGAGTTGGTAGAAGACATCACCGAACGAATGGATTTTGAAACTGCGCTTCGTAACAGTGAACAAAAATACCGCGGGCTTACGGAAAACCTCAACGTTGGTGTGTACCGGGCTGATGTCAGCCGTGACGGAAAATTTCTGGAAATCAATCCGGAAATCGTGCGAATGTTTGACTATTCATCCAAAAATGAACTTCTCAATAAAAAAATTCGTGATCTTTACGCCAATCCTGAAGATCGCGCTGCCTTTCTCGAACGCGTTATCTCGCAAGGCTCGGTAAAAAATGTTCAGCTAACTATGAAAAAGAAAGACGGGACCCCGCTTCCAATTTTGGTGTCTACTGTGGCGATCCGCGACGAGCAGGGAAAAGTTCAGTATCTGGATGGAATTATCGAAGACCTCACTCAACGGCAGCAAATGGAAAAATCGATTATCCAGAGCGAAAACCTGATGCGAGCCGTACTGGAATCCACTGCCGATGGAATTTTAGTCGTGGACAATCAGGGTAGAGTCAGCCATTACAATCAGAAATTTGCTCGAATGTGGCAAATACCAGATTCGATTGTTAAATCGGGTGAAGACGCAAAACTGCTGCAATTTGTGCTCGATCAATTAACTGATCCCGACTCCTTTATAAAAAAAATTGAACAATTGTACCAATCAACTGAGACCAGTCTTGATGTTTTATTTTTTAAAGACGGCAGAATTTTTGAGCGATTCTCCTCTCCTCTGATTTTCGAAGGAGCAATATCGGGCAGAGTGTGGAACTTTCGCGACATCACCGAACAAAAACGCGCCGAGCAGATGCTGCGGCAATCCGAAGAAGAGTTCCGGCTGGTTTGGGAAAGCTCTTCGCTGGGTATGCGTCTAACCGATGAAGCCGGGATCATGGTCAAAGTAAATGACGCCTTCTGCCGAATTTTTGGGATGAAAAAGGAACAACTCGAGGGTAAACCGTTAGCGATCATCTATCAAGCTCAAAAGCAGCAGCATATTTTACATCGTCATCATGAGCGGTTTCGTGCCCGGACGGTCAAAACGCTGTTTCAACAGAAACTGGAGCTTTGGAACGGCAAAACAGTCTGGCTGGAAGTATCCAATTCATTTTTGACCCGCTCAGGCCAGCCGCCATTGTTGTTGGGCATATTTCAGGATATTACTCAGTCCAAAGCAGCCGAAGCAGCGCTGGAAAGCTCAGAACAAAGACTGAACATCATCTTTCGATCCGCGCCTGACGCCTATTTTTCCTACGATCCCATGGGCAGACTTGTCGACGGCAATATAGCCGCTGAAAAATTGCTCGGCTATTCCGCAGATGAACTACGCGGAAAAAGCTTTTTAAAACTGAAGTTGCTGCCGAAGAACCAAATTCCAAAAGCCGTCAAAATACTCAGTAAAAATGCCATGGGCATTCCCACCGGTCCTGATGAATTCACCCTGATCCGCAAAGACGGAACACGAATTATCGTTGAGATTCGCGCCTACCCGGTACAAATTCGGCAAGAAACCCTTATTCTGGGAATTGCGCGCGATGTCACTGAGCGCAAAACGGCCGAAATTCGATTGCAAAAACTATTAACCGAAAAAGAAGTTCTGCTAAAAGAGGTTTACCATCGGGTTAAAAACAATTTTCAGGTCATCTCCAGCCTGCTCTACTTGCAATTGAAAAAAATTGACAGCGAACCAGCAAGATTGGCGTTCATGGCGAGCCTGAACCGGATCAAAACCATGGCGCTGGTTCATGAAAAATTGTATCAATCCGCGGATTTGGCTGAAATCGATTTCTCGGATTATGTCAAAACACTGGTGACGAATCTTTATCAATCGTATATCAGTGACCATGAAAAGGTTGATATAAAATTCGATTTAGGAAATGTTACCCTGGGTATTGACCAGGCGATTCCCTGCGGATTGATTGTTAACGAATTGGTCACCAATGCGCTTAAATACGCCTTCCAGCCATCATTTCCCAACGGAAGTGAACTTTTCATCGCTCTGAAGCAATCGAAAAAAAACACCATCGTACTTGTGGTAAAAGACAACGGAGTCGGCATTTCCCCAGACTTGAATATTAATGAATCAAAAACTTTGGGATTGAATCTGGTCAACATGTTGAGTGAAAATCAACTGGAGGGAAAACTGGAACTGGAGAGGAATCAAGGGCTAAGTTTCAAACTAAGTTTTAAAAAATCCACTCGAAAGTAAATGACCACAAGGTAGCAAATGATCAGCTAAAATGATAATGGGTTTTTTTATCAATGGCCGGTTTTGAGCAATCCATGGAAAAGCTGGGCTTATTTCAAAAACGCAACGCGGTTTTCAGTTTTAACACTCAAGATGAAATCATTGGCTGTTGCGGTTATTATTAATAATGACCTATAATTT
>DSAU01000310.1 GCA_011046315.1 bacterium | reverse complement strand
AAATGTCTGGAATTGCGGGATGAGGAGCCTTATGATTATGCACTGGCGGAACGCATTTTCCCGGAGAGCAAGGCGGTTGAAATCAGCTTTCGCTTCAATGCCAAAAATGTACCGCAGGGTTATGCGCTGGACATTGAGGTGCAAAGTCAACAGGGTACACGGCCGATGGCGCTTCACATCGATAACCGCCGGCTCTCTGCCGATCATCGCACGGTAAAAGCCACGCCGGTTCCCATCGAAATGGATCGCTGGTACGACATACGGCTGAATTTAAATTGTGACACTCAAAAATATGATGTTTTTATGGATGGGAAATTAGCTATTGCCAATATTCCGTTTGCCGAAAAAACCGAATCGTTGGAGCGAATTGTTTTCCGAACCGGGTTGTATCGCAATTTTGTGCCGCCGGAAGTTGTCGATGAGGGTGCGCCCAGTCAGACAGGTCTGGATTCGGAAGATTTGCCGGGAGCGGATGAAAAAGCGCCGTTGTGCCGCTATTGGATTGATGATTTGAAGACGAGATGAAGCGATAGCTCTAAATCCTAGCTTACATAATTTGGGCACAGAAAAGGAACAGACACGGAAAAAGAATTTAAGAAATTATTTCTGTGTCCGTTCCGATTCAGTGGGTTAAAATATTTAGGGACACAGAAAAGGAACGGTCACGGAAAAGGAATTTGAAAGATCATTTCTGTGTCACTTCCAATTCCGTGAGCTAAATTATTAATGGACACAGAAAAAGAACAGACACGGAAAAAAGTAATTCAAAAATTCATTTCTGTGTCCGTTCCAATTCTGTGAGCTGAATTTATTCAGGACACAGAAAGGAGCAGACATCGAAAAGAGAATTCAAAGAATCACTTCCCTGGAATTTATTTTTCGGTGTCATGAAATGTTATAATCAATTGAAAAGCATCAGCGGAGGTTCTAATGAACAATTTCAAAACAACTGTTCTTTTTCAAATGGTGGCACTACTATTGACTCTGAATATTGCCTGTCAAGACCAAGCTGACAAATTTCATCAGGGACTGGTCGGTGCCCATTTTGGCGATCCGGACCTGACCGGCATCAAAGATTTTGCGCTGCTGGAAACCCTGGATCAAAAGTGGGGTGAAGCCGATGGTTTTAGTATGGAATGGTCGGCGAAATGGGAAGGGTTTGTGATAGCGCCTGTGAGCGATAAAGTCGTTTTTCATGTTGCAACTAATAAACAAACGATTTTAAAAGTAGGTGATATTGAAATCGATGTTAAAGGAGATGCCGGTGAAGGTATTCTGCCGCTCGACATGAAAAAAGGCGAACGTTACCCAATCGAGCTGAGCTACCTGCACGAGATCGACGGCCAGGGTTTTTTCAGCGTGCAATGGAGCTGGAACGAAAAGGGAAAATTGCCCATTCCACCAGAATATCTTTTTCATACCCAAAAACAAGCGGACAACTGGAATTGGCTGATCGATCCTGATCCGAAGACCATTGACCGCCGTCAGTTTGCCGGCGTATCAGCCAGGCATGTCATCGTGGGTGATGAGCCGGGCTACTTTTACGGCTGGCCGGCCAATCATGGCGTCTGGCAGTGGGGCGATGAAATCCTGGTCGGATTGATGAAAGCGCATTACAAAATGGATCGCCTGCATCACTCAAGGGATAAGTCGAAACCGTCTTATATCCTGCTCGCCCGCAGTCTCGATGGCGGCGAAACCTGGTCGATCGAGGACCCGGACAATTTTGCCGGCGATGGCGGGAAACCGATGCCAGTGAAAGATAAAATCCAGTTCGGTCACCCCGATTTTGCGATGCGTTGTTGGGAGAATGAATTTTTTATCTCATACAATCGAGGTAAAACCTGGCAAGGTCCCTTTCTCTTTCCCGGTTTTGGTTTGAATCAATTGACCTCCCGAACCGATTATCTCGTTACAGGCGAGGAGAGTTGTCTGTTCTTTTTGTCTTCCAAAGTGGAAAATGTGAAAGCCGGCCTGCAGGATCGGGCTTTCTGCGCCGGCACATCGGACGGCGGCAAAACCATCCGCTTTGTATCATGGATGGCAGAGACCGACACGCTGCGTTCCGTCATGCCGTCCACGGTTCGGCCGGCTGAAAATCATCTCGTTTCGGCGCTGCGTCGGCGTTACGATCCGACTCCATCGCAGGGATATGTCCTGCAAAAAAACTGGATCGATGTCTATCAATCGCTGGACAACGGCGCATCGTGGCAATTCCTGAGCAAGGTCGCCGACACCGATGGCGGCAAACGCAACGGCAACCCACCCAGTATGGTTCGTTTGAACGATGGTCGCTTGTGCGTCACCTACGGCTATCGTGGCATTCCGTACTGCATCCGTGCCCGAATCAGTGACGATAATGGTAAAACATGGGGCAGGGAGACCATTCTGCGGGATGACGCCCGAACCTTTGACATCGGCTATACCCGCTCCGTGGTCCGATCCGATGGCAAAGTAGTGACGATCTATTATTTCACCAGCGAGCAGAATGTTGAGCAGCACATCGCAGCGACGATTTGGGATCCGACTGGAATTAATCCTTAAGGATTTTCCAGAAAAAAATGAAAAATCATTGCCCACGGAACACACGGAAAACACGAAATTTAAATCAGAGAGAAAATATCTTCTGTCTGCTTTCGTGTGTTTCGTGGGATAGTTTTAGATAAAATGTTTTTATGGTAGAATTTCATCGCTATGAATCAAAACAAATTTCAATCGCTCATTTTATTGATCACTCTTTCTACTTTAATTTTTCTTGATGTCGCATTAGCCAATCATTTAGCATTGAATTTTTTCAATGTGAGAGATTTTGGCGCTGCAGGTCAGGGAACTGATTGCGACACCGAAGCGGTTCAAGCCGCCATCGATTCGGCTTTTGCAAATGGTGGCGGGGTAGTCTATTTCCCGCCGGGAAAATATCTCATCAAAACCGTTGTTTTAAAGGACAACGTGGCGATCCGCATGGATCGAGGCACGACGATTCTCGGCAGCACCGAATTGAACCAGTTCGATCCGCAATATGGTTCGTTTACCGACAGCGATGGAAGGAAATTTGGCACCTGCCTGTTTTTTGCCCGTGATGCGAAAAACATCGCTATAGAAGGTGACGGCATTATCAATGGGCAGGGATTTCCTGAGTTTTATCCGATAAAAGAGGGTTTGGCTCGACCCGCTATCATTCGCTTCATCCGCTGTCAGAATGTGAAAATCGAAGATATTATGCTGATCAACTCGGCCGCCTGGGTGCAGCATTATGTCGAATGCGACGACCTGACCATTCGGGGGATCACGGTCCATAGCTACTCGAATAAGAATAACGACGGACTGGACATTGAGGGTTGTCAGCGGGTGCTGATCACCGGATGCAATATCAGCTCCGAGGACGACTCGATTGTGCTGAAAGCGTTCAGCCGCAGATCCTGCCGTGATGTGGTCATCAGCGATTGCATCATATCGGGTTTGAAATCGGCCATTAAAACAGGAACGGAATCGGCGGGTGGATTTGAAAATATCAGCATTTCCAATTGCGTTTTTTATGGCACCCGAGGGATCAGCCTGCTCAGCGTGGACGGCGGCGATGTCAACAACATCACCATCTCCAACATCTCGATGCGGGATTCCTACGCCGTGATTGTGATGCGGCTGGGCGCCCGGATGCGGCCGTTTAGCTTGAGTGAAGAAGAACGACCCCAAAAGGCTGGGACATTCAAAAATATTATGATTCATAATATTCAGGCAACGGGTGTCACCGAGAGCAACGATTTCATCTGCGGCATCCCTGGTCATTTCATCGAAAACGTTACCCTGAGCAATATTCGCATCACTTATAAAGGCGGCGGCAATAAGGTCGATTCGGAGCGAGCTATCCCGGAATTGGTCGATGAATATCCCAAGGCAAAGATGTTCGGCACGCTGCCGGCGTATGGTTTCTTTATACGTCACGCTAAAAATATCAAGCTCACCGATGTATCTCTCTCGTTTGAAAAACCAGACCATCGCTCGGTGATTTGGTGTGACGATGTCAGTAATCTGGAACTGGCAGGAATTCAGGCTCAATCAACCGCAACAGCAGTGCCGTTTTTTTCCCTGAAAAACGTCAGAGACGCCTGGATTCACGGCTGCAAACCACTGAATGCGATCGAGACATTTTTAAGAGTGGACGGCAGTGACAGCGAGGGGATTATTCTGTCGGAGAATTTTCTCAAATCAGTTCGGACAGAGATTGTGCAAAGAAATGAAGTGGCGAAACATGCGGTCGAGAGTCGTGGGAATTTTAAATGAGTTTGAAATCATGGTGAGAAAAGAAACGCAATGAAAATTCGAAAAAGTAGTTGCTTTGCTCAATAAAAATGTGTATTATATTTCTCATAAATGCTAATTACAACATTTCAGAGAAATAATATGAACTTCATGGACTTTAAAGAAGCGCTTAAACCTTTCACGGTGTTTTCGTTGCAGGAGATAAAAAAAATCGATGCCAATTTTCATCGACGCAGATTGAACGAGTGGCAGGACAAGGGCTATATCAAAAAGGTGATCAAAGGGTTTTATATCTTCTCAGATTTAAAGATCAATGAAAAGGCCCTGGGCGAAATCGCCAACCGAATCTATGCTCCCTCTTACGTTTCCTTCGAGATGGCGCTTTCCTATTATTCGTTGATCCCGGAAAGCGTCTATGCCATTACTTCGGCGGCGACACGGAAAACGAGCCGATTCTCAACGCCGATTGGTGAATTCATTTACCGAACAATTAAACCAGCTTTATTCTTTGGCTATAATCTGGTCGCTTATAACGATGACAAAATTTTCAAGATCGCCAGTCCCGAGAAAGCGATTCTCGATTATTTTTATATCAATCCCCATATCCAGACCGGGGATGATTTTTTGAGCCTGCGGCTGAATGTAGATCTGTTCTGGAAAATAATTAATGAAAGCCAGTTGGGAAATTACCTGGAAAAGTTCGGTCAACTGGCATTATCCCAAAGAGTCCATCGTCTTATGGAGTTTATGAAAAATGCTTGACATCAGTCAGATTGAATCCTTTTATCCCGAATCGTATCGGGTTTTCAAGCGAAATATTCTTCGAGAATATCTGCAATACAAAATTCTGGAGATTATTTTTAACTCCGCTTATGCCAGCCAATTGGCTTTCATGGGTGGGACCTCGATTCGGATCGTTCACGGGAACAACCGTTTCTCTGAAGACCTCGATTTCGATAATTTTCACCTATCAAAAAATGACTTTGAGGAGTTAGCCAGAATCATTCACGAGAAACTACAGCTTGAAGGTTATTCGGTTGAAATCCATACCGTGTTTAAAGGCGCATTTCACTGCTATATTGCTTTTTTGGATATTCTGCAACGCAGTGGTATATCCGGGCATCGTGAGGAAAAATTATTGATCAGCATGGATACTGAACCACAGGGGATCGATTATTCACCGTCCATGGTCATTTTGAACAAGTTTGATGTTTTTACCAATATAGCCGTTGTTCCAGTGGCAATGTTGTTATCACAAAAATTGTTTGCCATTTTGAGCCGAAAACGTACCCTGGGCAGAGATTTTTATGATGCCATTTTTTTGTTTGCCAAAACTGCACCCGATTTGAACTATTTAAAGGTCAAAGCGAACATCGGCACTATGGATGAATTGAAAGCCAGACTGTTGGCAAAAATTAAGGAACTTAATTTAAATCTTTTGTGCACGGATATTGAGCCATTTTTGATCCGTTCGGATGATGCGAAAAAGATTTTGCTATTTGGAGAATTTGTAAAAACCATTTAACGGTGGCCAGGAAATACACGAAAAATATTTTCATCAAATAAAGAGGAATTAGAGAACATGAAAACAGAGGATATTTTTAAGCAACAGCCTGATACTTTAAAATTCTCAAGACGGGATTTCGTCAAAACCTCTGCGCTCGCCACGCTGGGTTTCAATCTCATCGGATGCAGCTCATCGGCTCGCAAGCCCAATCTGCTGTTTATCTGGACCGATCAGCAACGGGCTGATACCATGGCGGTCTATGGCAATCACAAAATTCATGCGCCGAATCTCAACAAGCTCGCCGGCGAAAGTGTGGTGTTTGAAAGGGCTTACGTTACACAGCCGGTGTGCACGCCGTCCCGCTCGACCGTGATGACCGGGCTGTGGCCGCATACCAACGGTTGCACCGAGAATAACGCCCCGCTGCCGGCAGACATCCCCTGTTTCCCGGAAATTTTCAATGATCCCGATTATCGCAGCGGCTATTTCGGCAAATGGCATTTGGGCGATGAGCTGTTTGCCCAGCACGGCTTCGAAGAGTGGGAGAGTATCGAGGATATTT
>DSAU01000454.1 GCA_011046315.1 bacterium | reverse complement strand
GAGAATCAGCTCGCCGTTTGGAGACAAAAAATTAAATTATTACCAGCTAATGGGTCAGTTGTTGCTTCATCCACGCCACAGTGTCATTTACCGCTCGTTTCTCAACGAGAGTTAAATGTTGGAGCTTGTTCATCGCTTTGCCTACAAATTATTTCAAAAAAAATATAAATATATTTCTGTACAATATCAAGAGAAAATCTCAGCTGAGGTGAAAAACAGAAAAAAATAAAATCAATACCATGACCTGTGATAACAGTTGCCATTTAAAATATCCGCCTTGATATTTTAGCACCTAATTGCTTTCTAAATCTTCGGCTGTTATTTTTTCAGTTTCCAATGCTTTACGCCACCAGAAGGGAATGAGTAGCAGCGCAAGAAGAATACATATTAGTGGGAAAATGATGGATTGATTTAGCGAAGGAATGAGTAACTTACCTACTCCTATTAACATAAGAAAGAGAGAAATCGCTGTTAAAATTATTGCTATCGCTTCTTTTTGTAAATTTTTAATCGGAACACGTGGATCATCTCCAACGAGTTTAGCTGTTTTCCGCCAGCATCCGGCTGGGCGTACTTTGCGGTAAAATTGCTTTAATACATCTTCATCAGTGGCTCGAGTAAAAAATGTAACCCCAACCGCAGCGCTGGTTGATGCGATTGCCATTCCAGCCAATCGAATCCATTCTTGATCTGTGATGAGAAGCAGAATTGGAGCGACAATTAAGGAAGTCACCATTGCTGCTAATTCCGAGAATAGATTAATACGTTCCCACAGCCACCTTAATACAAGCACCGATCCCATTCCGGCGCCAAATAGAAGTGAGATGAACCATGCAGTTTGAATTGATCCTAAATTTACCATTATAGTCAACGCAATAATTAAAATTAGCACATTTGATAGACGAGCTGCTAATACCAGCTCTGTATTTTTCGGCGTACGATTGAGCCATTGTTTACAAATTAGTCGCTGATAGATATCATTACTCCAATAGCCTGCACCCCAATTTAAGTGTGTGTCAATTGTGGAGGCTAAAGCTGCAAGTAGCCCGGTTAACATCAATCCCCTAATCCCTGGTGGCAATAAATCGTTTACTCCATTGACAAATGTAATTTCTCGAGATGCAGCAAATGTCTCCCCGGTCATATATTCTATATTAAATGGATAAATAACTAATAATCCAACTCCGATAATCAGCCAAATGAGACTACGGACAAAAATCTGCATCCATGCGAAAATCAGCGCTGCAATCCGTGCATCTCGATCAGTAGAGCATGCCATTGACCGTTGAGCCAAATAACCAGTTCCATCGCTATTCATCTGAAAGAACCACTGTAAACCGATGATAACCAGGAACGGTAAAATTAAATCGCCACCAGTAGGCGTAAACGAGAGCATTTTAGTGGCTAAAACTGTTCCATATATTTCCGTAATCTTCTGTGTTAATTTTCCTAATCCACCAACCTTGTAGATAACAATAACCGCATAAACTAAGGTACCAATCATAGCAAGAGAAAACTGCATAACATCGGTAGCAATTACACTACGAAGCCCACCAGTAGTAGAGTAAAGCGCTGTAAAACTAATAATAGTAAGAATGCTGATTAAATTATTTGTGGTAATAATTTCTGATGTTAAACCAGTTATACTTTGGCCAAGGGATAAGCTGAGTCCTTGTGTGATGTAAAGAAAAAAATCATAAATTCCCTGGGGAAGCCATTCATGCCAGGGTAAAAATACCTCAGCTATGCGCATTGCAGCAACCAATACCATTGCCATGACAACACAGTTAATAACTGTACCATAATAGAAGGCTTTTAGCACTCGTAAAAATAGAACACCGTTGCCACTATAACGGATTTCAGTCAGTTCGGCATCGGTTAAAACCCCGGCTCTTCTCCAATTTGCAGCAAAAACAAAACCCATCATTAAAAATGCAATTCCATAAATCCAAAGACGCCATACCAGAAAAATCCCACCAGTAGCGATAAGGCCGGTGACTAATAATGGTGTATCTGCGGCAAATTGAGTTGCAGCCATGCTAAATCCGGCTCGCCAACCGCTGATGGTACGACCTGCTAAAAAATATTCGCTGAGATTTTCTGAGGCTTTAGATTTTGCCCGGAAACCAGAGGTGATACTATAAGCAACAAACGCTAATATAATTAGAAGATCAATCATATTTATTTCTGTTTATTTTAACCGTGTATAAAATATAATATAAACGGGATCAATTAACGACCCCGTTTATACAATCACACACTAAATGAAAACTGATTGAACAATGAATTAAAAATTGAGATATAGCGCATCCAATTCTTCCAGGCAGAATTAGACGCGCTAATACAGGCTGACTAATGTAAGATCCAGTCTCATCAGTTCGCGGATTAGCTTCAGTCAATCCAGTTCCATTAAGAACGTTTACCACAGCCCCTTTAGCACTATGATATTGTTTACAACCGCGACTGGCAGGTTCATCTCACTTATAAGTCTGAAATGTCCCGGCTTGATTACAAGTCAAAATGAAACTGACATTCTAAATATGTGACTCGGCACGCTCCTCATTCCCTGTGCTTAAAAATCGTGGGTGACTGATAATTTAAATGAGCGGCCGAAAATCGGACGACCGTTAGCAGATGCCGGATCACGCGGATCACCTTCTGTCAAGCCCTCGGAATTGGTTAGATTATCGGCATGAATGCCAAATAACAAACCACCCGGGATTGCAACCAAGGCGCCCAGGTCGAGTTTTGTGTAGCCATCCAACTGGAATACATTATCTCTGGAATCCCATCGTTTTCCGACCATCCGTGCGGCGCCGTAGATGGTCGCAGTGTAATTTCCGAAAACAAGATTATAGCTCGGAGAAACTCTGAACTGTAGCTCAGGTTGACGCCAGATAGATTTCCCGACAGTCTCTGGAGCTACGTCAGATTTCTTGATCTCCCCTTTCTGAAACGTTCCAACAGCTCGTAATGTGAAGTTGCTAAAAGAGATTGCACCATCGAGTTCCACACCCATTGTTTGAGTGTTGAGCAGCGCAGATTCTCGTACCGCACCGACATCGCCGTCAAAGACATCAACACTGTTAAAGAAACCGGTAGCAAACAGACTGAACAGCTTCGAGTTATATTTTACGCCCAGTTCGTATTGCGTGAATTCGTTGGCATCGACATTACCATCCGCGTCAACACTGTATAGGTTTTCGCGGATCATATCAAAGTGTGGGAACATGTAGCTGTCGGAGAAGCGCCCGAAAACGCCAAGCTCTTTGGTAAAGTCGTAGTTGGCAGCCGCTGTAATGGCGAGGTCTTTGCCGCTAAGTGATTTTGCCATGTCGACTTTGCCATCAGGATGGCTTCCATGATCAAGTGTGTACTGGAGATCAAACCATTCGTAGCGGGCTCCAACATCGAGTCGCAAGGCCGGCATGATCTGCCAGGAATCTGCTCCATAGACTGCAAATACACGGGCATCGCCGGCATATTGAAGTCCGTAATTCCATGGACCTCCACCTCCAGCAGCAGCAAGGGTAGCAGCGGTAATATCCTCTTGTAACAAATCCCCATTGGCAACATTGTGAACCGGTACATGGTTGCCCAGTGTCCAGAAATCTACTGACGACCATCGAGCCTGATACAGGCCCAGGGTGATGTTGTGCTGATTCCAGATTTTGTTTAAGCTGAGATCATTGTTTATCGATTCAAGATCCTTCATAACGACCCAATGACCATAGTTCTGAACATAGTCCGAATCTTTGAGTTGCTGTCCACTTCTGGTTCGTACAACGTCAAGACCAAGAGCTGACACTTTAATTGGATTGCCGTTCGGTACAAAGCCAAAGGTGTTCGCCGCGCCAGATGTGTAAGAAAGCACGTCACGGACCGTCCAGCCTGCTCCCAGATCGAAATGTGCGTTTATCCCGCTGATGTTGCCTTTCCAACCGCGACCTTTGGCGAAATCGAAGACTGAGCTATCACCCTGAGTATTAATCTGCAGTTGACGAAAACGTGTCGCATTGCCAAGCTGGGCGAATGTGCCCAGCTCGTTGCCGGTTTCAAGTGCCATCGGCAGAACCCACTGGCCGTAATCATCGGTAACCCGTGTGAAAGCATTGACCACCCCTCTTTCAAAAGTCTTAGTTAGTTGCATGGTGAATTGCTTTCCGTTCTCGGCATTAAATTGAGTATTTCTAATACCGGGAGATGTCCGTACGTAACCGCCTGCCATATAATACAGCCCTTCTGTAAGTTTACCACTCAGGAAGCCATCAAGCCGCTGCAGGTTATAGTCGGACGTTTCATATTTTAAGCGACCCTTGGTTACCTCGCTGCCCTTTCTTAGATTGAAGTTTACGGTCATACCCGGTTCAGCGTTCGAGAAAACAGCGCTGGGACCTCCTCGTAAAGCTTCTGTTAACTCAACTGTTTCATCGATACGGAAGATGGTACTATGCTCGAAGAAAGAGAGTGTTTCCATACCGTAAACTGGTCCGCCATTAATAGACATCGTCACGAATGGCGCATCACCGGAGGATGGCAAACCACGCACAAAAATATTAGCACCCGCAATACCACCCGAACTCTCAGACCAGACACCAGGAACTAACTCTAAAAGATTTGCTGTGCTGCTCGGCGAAAACCGTCTGATCTCAGCTGCATCAACGGTATTTATAGCAAAGCTGGCATCTCGCTTGCGAATTCCCACGCCCCCAGGTGTACCGGTAACTACCACAGCATCCATTAGCAGTACGTCTTCCATAAGAGTAAAATCAGCCGTAACAACTTTGTCGGCTGTCACATTTATCTCTTTTTCAACAGAACGGTAACCAATAAAAGTGACAACTAACGTGTAATGTCCAGCAGGTACCTTCTCAATCACATATTTACCATTTGTAGCTGAGGCAGCGCCCAACATAGTCCCTTTAACACTTATATTGGCGCCTATTAATGTGTTACCACCTTCATCAGTCACAACCCCGCTGATAGTCCCCGTTGTTTGCGCCAAACAAGTTAAGGCAAACAGCAACACACTAATCAGACAAACGATAAATAAGGTAGCATGAAATTGGTTTTTCATAACTCCCTCCTATTTAAAAAATTTAAGTTGTAGGGATTTACAAAACTTTGTTATATAAATTTAGGGGCTGGGCAAAAATTAATGAAGCTCAGTTTTGTAACATCCCTTAAACGAATTATTATTACATTTTTGCCCACTCATGTTCAATTAGAGAATAAAAATACAAAAATGTAATGTTCATTTTGAAAAATATTTTAAAAATAATTGTTACACACTTAATTCATCTCTTCTTTGGAGTTATATTGTTGGGTATTGTAATTTTTATCATTAACAACATGATAAAACGAAAGATTGGATTAGAAATAAATCGAAGACGAAATTAGGGGAACCATAAAGTATTCAATATGATATGATTTTCGGGTTAGCTATTTTGTAGGATTGAAAATCCGAAAACAAATTCGCTATTCGTAAATTTTGCTCTTCTCAGTAATGATTGACCTGAGCCGTCGAAAAGCTTCTGACACATAATTGCGTGCGACCTGGGGATTAATTTGCATTATCAAAGCAATTTCTTTATAAGATAAGCCGCTATATGTTTTAAGATATAGCGCTTCGCGCATGCGGGTTGGAATTTTGTTGAGCGCTCGTTTCACCGATTTTCTTTCAGACGCTATAGTTTCGTTCATCACTAACATATCTTCTGCTGAAAAAGCTTGTTGCGGCTGAGTGGAGCTAAATTCTTGGTAAATTTCTTTATTTTTCCGTTGTTGTTTTATTGCTTTGAACAGTTGTCTACGCATCGCCACCATCAAATAGGAGGTCACAGATTCAACTCTTGAGAGCGATTTTCGTTTATTCCAGATATAGGCAAATAACTCCTGTATACTGTCTTTTACTAACTCGTCCTGGTGAGATATTTTTTTTCCATAATCATAAAGTAAAGGATAATAATGTTTGAATAGAGTTGCCAGCGCCTGATTTTTCCCATTTTTCATTTGTTCCCACAGGAGTTGGATGTCCGGACGATTGTTTTGTCCAGATTTTGCCACAAAACCTCCTCATTTTTTATTGAAGGCTGTTGTTATAATCGCCGCCAAAAATTATGGTTTTACCTTGGCATTGTACCGTCACCTGCAACGCTTTTGCTAATGCATCGATGATAACTTGCAGACTGGAATTTTCGATAGAACCGGTTAAACATCGTTCGAGCAATTTTTCATCGCTAACTTGAATATCAACACGATAGGTTTCTTGTAATCTTTTTATAATATCTTTAAGAGGCGTATTATCCAGAACCAATTGATCACTCCACCATGAAGTATAAACCTGGACATTAACAGCTTGAGGAATAAGAGTGCTAT
>DSAU01000485.1 GCA_011046315.1 bacterium | reverse complement strand
TCGATAAAGGAAGAAATGTCGAAATTACCCACCAGCCCGGAAAAATTCGCCGGTTTGGAATGATCCGGCAATGGCAGCACATTAACCGTCAGCGGCGCAGAACTCACCAGCTTCCTCACGCTGCGACCAAAAAAGGGGTCATCAAAAAAACTATCAAAAATGGAACGTCTTCGGGTTTGCACCCGAACATTGCATTCGATTTCCATCGGGTCAATGGTCTTTTTTCCGGCATCAGTCGGAAACAATGCCAACCGTCGGATCAACGCCACGCGGTAACTTTTACCATTATAAACTTCTTCGTAAATTTTGGGCTGAGTTCCAAGCTCGTACTCTTCAGCCCAAAATCCGGCTGTATTGGGAAGCTTGTTAATGCCGTACTGCGTAACCGTAACTCTGGTGTAAATTTTATAAGAGACAATAATTGGTTCATTGACGTAAGCTGTTTTTTTGCTGGCTTGAACCCTGAGAAACAAATTTTCACCGTCAATTGTTTCACTATCCTGTTCCGCAGGTCGGGAAGGTTGCGTCCGGGGCGAATGGGGCTGCTTTTGAGGTGACGCCTTGGTAATTTCGATATTTATCGGATTGGAGCGGTATTCTTTTCCATTAAATTTGAGAACGGCGGCTGGAATGGTAAATTTGCCCAGAGTAACGGCGCGAAAGATATAACTGTGACTTTTGCTCACAGTCATCTGTCCGTTAATGATTTGGATATTTTGCGACACACCGCTGCTGCCCAGATAAACAGCAAAGTCGTTGATATCCGGAATTTGTGGATCAGCGGCGGCGTTGGCTTTTTCGCCGGACACTTCAACCGTCAATGTAAAATTTTCATTCTGAGCAATGGTCGTTTTATCGACCGAACTTTTTAACACGATGGATTCTGCGCTAACCGGACGAATGATACCGACGGTTAAAATCGAAAAAATTGCTACTATTTTCAATTCTTTGTTCATCGTTTTTTTTCCTGCTTATCAAAATATGAGGCGAAACTGCCTCGAATGTAATAGTTCAGCACTCTTAACTAATAATGTCATTCTAGCATGTTTTTAGCCGGAATTTCCTTAATATATGTGCAAATTAATATTTAAAAGTTCTATTATTGAGATTCCGGCATTCGGATTCGCTTCAGCCGGAATGACAGGTGAACTATTAACATCGATTTAAATCTTGCGCCTCATCTTCCAAAATAGCATCATCAGCCTACCAGTCTTTAATCACCCGAACTGAACCGGTTTTTTTTGACTTACGCGTTTCCTGCAAATCTTTATCGTCCTCGCTCAGCGCTTGAAGGATTCTCTCCGCTTCTTCTTTGGTCATTTCCTGTTTTTGCTGTGGATCAGGCTGCGGCTGTTCCTGCTGCTGTTGTTGATCCTGATCCTGATATTCTGGCTGCTGCTGTTCCGGTTGCTGTTCACCCTCCTGATCTTCACCCTGTGATTGCTGTTGTTGTTGCTGTTGCTGGTTTGATTGCGATTGCTTTTGCGCTTCGTTTTTCAGCTTGGAACGGACGAACTCGAGATTGTATTTGGCGTCTTCATCATCGGGATTCAGTTTTAATGACTGGGTATAAGCTAATATACTCTCGGGTAATTTTCCCATGCGATACAACGTATTTCCCATGTTATAGTAAGCTTTGGCTTGTAGGTTCACATCGTCGATTGAAAGACTTTTTTCAAAATCATTCAATGCCTCTTCGTATTTGTTTTTTTTATAAAGCGTATTACCGATGTTGAAACGGATCAACGAATTATTTGGATTATCCAGCAACGCATCCTGATATCTGTTGATCGCTTCATCGAACTTTTCCTGATGGAAAAATTTGTTTCCTTCAAGCACCTTATCGCGTCCGGGTTGCGCCAACAACAGCGCCGGAAAAATAGTCATCGTAATTAGTAAAATTCGGATGATTTTAATCATGTCAAAACCTCCCGCGCCAGTCAAGTGTCACTTTTTTACGTTCCGAAATAAAAACTTCAACAATCAGCAAAATTATCGCTACGATCAAAATGTACTGAAAACGATCCTCGTATTGAGAAAATTTCAGCGAAGCCAGCTCCTTTTTTTCCATTTTGGAAATTTCATCATAAATTTTATCGAGTTCACTCTCGGCGCCGCTGGCGCGATAATATTTACCCCCGGTTTGTAATGCAATTTTTTCCAGCGTCAATTCATCCAGTTTGCTGGTGACGACCTGACCTTCACGATCTTTTTTAAATCCTATGTTTCTACCGGATTCATTATACATGGGTATGGGCACGCCTTTAACCGAACCAATTCCAACAGTATAAATCACAACGCCGTCTTTTTCGGCAACTTCCGCGGCTTTCAACGGCTCTCCGGCGTGATCCTCACCATCGGTGATCAACAGCAACACTTTATGTTTCCGCTCTCGTTGCTCAAATGTTTTGACAGCCAGCAGTATCGACTCGCCGATCGCTGTGCCCGGCGTGGGAATTAAATCAGTGTCTAAAATTTCAAGAAACATTTTTGCCGCGCCATAATCAAGGGTCAACGGACATTGAACAAAAGCTTCACCAGCGAAAGCAAGAATGCCGACCCGGTCTCCCTGGAGCATATTTATGAAATTACCAACGGCATGCTTTGCCTTTTCCAGCCGGTTGGGTTTAATATCTTCGGCTTTCATTGATAATGACACATCAATTGCGATTAGAATATCAACACCTTCTCGCTTCACCTGTTCCAATTGAGTTCCGAGCTGGGGCCGTGCCAGCGATAATATCATCAATATCATCGCCACGATGAGCAAGCAAACTTTGATAAGCTGTCTTTTTTTGCTAATGGACATGGTCAACTTTTGTATCAGCTCCAACTGTCCAAAACGAGCCAGTGCATTTTTTTTCCAGCGAAACACCAACATATAAAATACAACTAATATCGGAACCAGCCACAATAAATGCAAATAATATTGAGTAGCAAATCGAATCATCTTTTGCTCTGCCTGCTTTTGTGATAATGGTTAACCAAACTTATGAAAGTATTTACTGCAATAGTTTATCACCAGCTCATTTTGATTATGGTATTTTTCGAAAATAGGTGTTGGCAAGCACGATTTCCAGTAAAAACAAACCGAGCGCCGCCGCTAAAAAATTAACAAACAATTCGGTATAACGGGTGAACTCTTTGACTTCAATTTTTGTCTTTTCGAGCTCACCAATTTTCTGATAAATTTTTTCAAGACCAGTTTTATCGGTGGCGCGATAATAATTGCCGCCGGTGATGTCCGCGATCCGGGTAAGCACCTCATCATCAATATCCACCTTCATTGGAACATAACGCTTTCCCAGAAATGGATCGTCTATCGGAAAGAGCGCCTCGCCGTGTTTACCCGCGCCGATCGTATAAATGCGGATGTTAAAAGTTTTGGCGATCTGAGCCGCGGTGATGGGATCGATTTCACCGCGATTGTTGCGACCGTCGGTGAGCAAAATCACGACTTTGCTTTTGGCTTTACTGGTGCGCAACCGGTTGACACAGTTTGCTATCGCCATCCCGATGGCCGTGCCGTCTTCGATCATGCCGATATGAATCTCTTTTAAAAATTTAAGCAGGATGCCATAATCCAGCGTCAGTGGGCACTGGGTAAAACTTTTTCCTGAAAAAACAACCATACCGATCCGGTCATTGGTGCGTTGATTGATAAATTGTGAAGCGACATCTTTAGCTACATCCAGTCGGCTTTTGTGCCGCGCCAGATCTTCCGCCAACATGCTACCGGATACATCCATCGCCAGCATAATGTCAATACCTTCCGTGATGATTTTCTCTTCTTTAATACCGGATTGTGGCCGCGCAAACGCAAAAATCAGTAACACAATCACCGCCATTCTCAAAACAAAAACCAGATGTCGAAATTTTTTCGATGTTGTCGCACGGATATCTTTTAGATTACCAAGATTTGAAAAACGTACACTTCCAGTGGCTTTATTCAAACGGCGAAAATACCACCAGATCAAAACCGGAATGACCAGTAACAGCGCGAAAAACTCCGGATTTACAAACCGTATCATCGGCTCTCTCCCCCATTCTCAGCTTCGGTAACGATTTCCGCATGTTCCGGTGATCGCATTTTTAGATCCTCGCTTTCCAAAGTTTCGGAAATAACATCCGGTTCCGATCCGTCGGATTCGGTTTCAAAAACAATTTTTGTCGATTCGACAATTTCAAAAGCCAAGTCTGTGGTCTGTTGATTTTCAGCCGCGGTCGGGATATATTTGGCAAACTTTACCAGATCGCACTGCATCAAAAAGCTTTCAACCATGTCAATAGTTTGCTTCTCTAACTCTGCATCCTGCAACGCCCCGATAAGTTGACCGGTGGTCATTTCCAAAGCATTGATGAAAAATCGGTCTTCGATATAGCAGCGAATAATTTCTGATATCCGGATATAATATTGTTTTATTTCTCCGTGTTCCAACAGCTTTTCCTGAACCAACTTTTCCAGCGCCACCAATGCAACCTGGTGCGGCGGTGGTTTGAGTTTTTCCCGTCGCGGAATCAACGCCTTGCCTTCACGACGCCGTTTCAAATAGATATATACCAAAATCAGAATCGCGACCCCAATCAAGCCAGCCAGCGCAAAGCGGATGGTTCTCCACCAATCCCGTTCCATTACCAGCGGCGGCTTGATGTCGCGAATATCCCCCTCTTCACTCGGTTTGAGGCTCTGAACTGTGATCTTGATGTTTTCTGTGCTTAATTCCTTGTAAATCGAATCCCCGGCCGCAACGTAACGCACTGTAACCGGTGGAATTTGATAATCGCCGACATCATAGGTGGAAATTGTGTATTCTCGACGCCGAATGATTTTCCCACCTTTTTTCACCGGATCAGGATCATCATAATCGCGAATTTCAAACGCTCCCAGATTAGCGCCCAGGGTAGGCATTTGAATTTCTATCTCCTCATCACTGGTAACGATTATCGAATACCGGATCAAATCGCCGATGGTAATTTTGTTGCGATCAACTTTCGCCTCAAGCAACACGCTGCCGATGCTCTGTGCCGCAATGGCTTTTAACTGAACAATCATCAAAAAAAACAATACGAAAAAATATTTTAAAAAGCTATTTGACATCCGTTCCATCCTGGAGCCAACCTCAGATTCTTTACTTTCTCTTTTATTATTTTACAACCGCTGCATTGATAATCGATTCAACAGCACCGCTAAAATTCTGCACTTGTCATCAACTGCCGCCAAATCCAAATCCTGAAAACCGTCAACATGGGCCTAGTTTTTATTTCAGAACGTCCTCATAAATTTTCACACCTTCGGCTCGCATTAATTTTTGAGCCAAATCTTCATAATACTGTCGTTGTCGCTCCATTGCCAAATCCTGCGCAACCTGTTGTTGCACTTCGGGCAATGTCTTTTCACGAACAATTTCGCCAGCCTCATTTTTTTCAACGTATTTGTCCTTGTTGGCTTTGTAATAAAGCTCTACATCTTCTGGCTGAATATTGATTTTCGATGATATCTCTTGTTGCAACAGTTTCTGCACCATGATGCTCTTTTTCGCCTGAAACGCCGCCTCCACGACTTCGCTGTCTTTATCCAATCCCTGACGCCTTGCCGAGTCAAAAAGCAATTCGGTTAAAATATACTGCTTTAAGAATTCTATTTTCTTGCTTTTTTGCTGGTATTGATTTCGGATTGACGGCGGCAATTGGCTGAGTTCAAAATCGATATCGCCCTGGGTAATTTTTCGGGGACCAATCACTGCGACAACCGCGCCGGGGCGCTTCTTGTCAACGATCTCCGGTTCGAGGCTGGCTGCTTCTTTAAGACTTTGCTGCGCATCCTCGGGTCGCTCCAGTCGCTCTAAACAAGCCACAATTTTTTGATCAATTGTTCGTTTGAGATCGTCCTGGGGATTAAAATATTTCGCCCGGACATAAAACGCCAGCGCATTTTCATAGTCTTTCATTCGCTCGAAATAAATATCTGCAATGTGGTAGCTAATGTTTACCTGTTCCCGGTCATCCAATTTATAATTGTATAAATAACGACTATATTCATCGGCTGATTGTTGGAACAACTGCCGATTGTAGAGTTCATTGGCATAATTACGAGCCTTCTCCTTGCTCATGCTCGGCTGTTCCTGTTTACCACAGCCATACAAAAACAGAATCAATAGGCTTGCCAGGATTATCATTGCTCTGCGCATGATTTAAAACTCCTCCCAAATTAAACCAGTGAGTGGTGATATTATTTTGTTCGCCTCTGAATTAGTAACCGATCACGGGGTTATTAAAAAGCCGTTAAAACGGCTTTGGATATGTTTCGTTAATGATGTAAACACCATGATGAATCATGGTGTTAGTTCAAAGAGGCATTGAAACAACACCACAATTCATTGTGGTGAAATAATCATCT
>DSAU01000394.1 GCA_011046315.1 bacterium | reverse complement strand
GTAATAAGGTTAGTGCCTTTGTAGATTTAGCTTGTTACTAAGGTTCTAAAAACAAAAATAAGGTTATTCGATAACAAATATGTAGATCACAACTGTCTGTTTTCCGATGTAGGTGAACTGTTACGAGAAAACAATCCCGGCTTTTAGCGAACCACGACCATTTTTTTTGTCTGGGTGTAAAGGATTTTACCAGAGCTGTTATCGGGACTATTTTGACTCTCTCGCACTACCATCCGCGCAAAGTAAACGCCGCTCGGAGCTGTCAGTCCGTTTTTATTTCTCCCGTCCCACTGAACCGCATGCACACCACGTCGCGCCATGCCCGCGGTTAACTGTCTCACAAGTTGCCCCAGAATGTTGTAAATATTGATCTCAACCTGGCAGTCCTCAGGCGTTTCATATCGGAGCGTTGTGTTATCGTTAAACGGATTGGGGTAATTCTGGCGCAACAGATATGAAGTGACGACTTTCTGGCTCTCCGGGTCTTCCATTCCATCTGGCGTTGCCAATTGTTGCATGGCTTGGCTGCGGATCAGCACGGTATACATCCGCTGAACATCCTCTGCCCCTGCCGCTGCATTGCCACCGAGAGCGACCTTACCGCTATCGAATTCCGCTTCCCAAAGATCGAGATTGCCGGTTGCGTTTCGGATGCCGATCGAGGCGCCGGTGCGATAAAAATTATCCACCAACCAGTTGGGATAATTGTTAGCATTTGCATCAAACCCGATGAAGACCTTTGCCCGCTGCCGAAGCAAAAAACTGATCAGCGTATCGCCAGTGGTTTGAAAATCCCGCTGCGCGGTTTTAATCCACAGACAATTTTGAAATTCAACTGGTATTGTTGCAATCAATTCATCTGTATCCGAATACAGCGCGTCTCCTACACCTAAAAATGCGCTGCGATAATGGGAGGGCTGTAAATTTGCGATAACGTCATGATTGGGCGCTGACAGGCTGTAAAAAATTTCGGCTTCGTCGATCATGACATTGGGAATCATTGCCCGGTCTCGTATGCTTTTGACTTTCAAGCGATAGCTGATACCGGAGCGGTGCGGAGATGTGGTGAGTAGCACAGATTTGAGGGTGCTGTCGAGACTGGCGCTCTCAACTTCTATCCCGTTATCGATGGCATAATGGGAAACATTTTCTGCGGATTGCCGGTCAATCACTTTATTAAAATTAACCAGCAACTCGACCTCGCTTTTCAAATGGCAGCTTTCAACCCGAGGTGGTTCCCGATCCGAGTCCACAAAAACATAGTTTATCCGGGCGCCAACGTCGATTAGGTTTGCGGGAACCGCATTGTCGGTAACATTTTGAACAGAAAGGGTGTAACGCTCACCGCTCACATGCGGTGTGGTCAGCAGAAAAACAGTGTGCGGTTCAACGCTGATTTTTACATCAACCACCTGAACATTTTTATCTATGGTATAATTGCCGGCATTTTCCGCAGTTGTTCGGTCAATATATTCAGAGAATCGAACTGCAAGTTGCTGAGCATCAATGGCTTGTGCGGATATCAAAATCGGCGAATCACAATCATCCGGTTGATAGCTATAGCGATAGTTACTCGGCTGTTCAATAATATTGGGTGGTACGGCATAATCCCGGATGTTTTTCGCACTCACCATATATTTCAAATCAGCCTGATGAGGGCTGGTCATTACCCTGACGCTTTTCTGGTTTTCCAACAGCTCGGCTCGAATTACAGAAACATTGTTGTTAATAAAATAGTTGCCAACCATCTCCGCCTGTGCCCGTTGGATTTGTTCTGAAAAATTAATCAGAATTTCAGTTTGAGTTAAAACCTTTACGTCGTAAATCTCGGGCGGTTTAGTGTCAACCAGTGAAAATCGGTACCTAATTTTTGTGTCCGCTGCAATCCTGTTCGGCGGGACAGCGCAATCCAATATGTTGTTGATAGTTAGCGTGTACAGATAACCATCCTGATGTTCGTCAGTACTCAAGCTCACTTTCCGCATACCAGGATCTAAACTTGCACGATGTACGGCAACACCGCGGTCGATGCGATAATTTGACGTGTTTTCTGCTGATGTTTTATCAAGATACTCGCTGAATATCAAATCAATCCGATTTTTCGAAACAACTTTATAGTCGGACAAATAGGGGGGTACCTGATCATTGGGAAAATAAAAATAGTCATGCTGGGTTGGTGCAGGCATAACATTGGGATTGGGCGCTTGATCCATCAGATTGCTGACTTCCAACATGTATTCGCCGGGAAGATGTTCTTCGGTAACCAATTTCACCATTAACTCGTTCGCCTGTAGTGTGGCGCCTTTAACCGCAACCAACGGTTGGATTCTATAATTATCTATTTTTTCTGCGCTCGATTTTAAAACCTTTTCATCGAACAGCACGACAATTTCCGTATCAGAAACGGCATTAACCGCAATAACCTTTGGCGGATACAGATCGATTACTTCGATAACGAGGCTGATCTCGTTTGAAAAATCACTTTCCAATTGGTATTGATTACGAGCGGTCACTGCAAAATAGTATGGCACGCCTTCAACCAGATCTCCGATTTGGGCGGTAACAACATTACCCACCTCAACGTTTGTATCGTAGCGTTTTGATTCTCTACCATAATAAACTTTATACCCGATGATTGTTTGTTGGCTGTTGTTGCGCCAATTCAACAGCACACCGCCATTGCCATCATTAACCGCTGAAACCAAGTCTATAGGCATTGGCGCTGTAGGATTCGGATTGGTGAAAATATACTCGACGCGCGAATCGGCACGTATTGTATTTTTGGCGCGATCACGGATATTGTTTAATATAAGCACATAGCTCGCCCCCTCCCGATGTGGCGTGGTTTCAAGTCTCACCACACTCGGTTCAGACATTTGATGAGCTGCTACCACTTCAACGCCGCGGCTAATTTGATAATTTGACCCATTGCTGGCGCTGGCCGATTCCAGTGGTTTCGAAAAACAAACTTCAATATGGGTGTCGTCTAACGGTTTGATATGCGTTACCTCTGGCGGCGTTGTATCTGCGAAATGGTAATCTACCTGCAATTCTTCCACAAGACGGTTGGGATTTTTTGCTTTATCCTGAATGTTGCTTACCGTTAACGTGTGTTTACCAGCGGCATGGGCTTCGGTGAGAAGATGCACCACTCTTTCATTGGAATCGAGCGTAATCGATAAAATTTTAATTGTTTGCGGACCCTCATCCAGATTGTCGCTCCGAAGAACATCCCGGGGCTTCGACGCCGATGCATTCAAGTGAGCTATAAACCGCTTGCTGTTAGAATTCTGATTTGATACAGTGATTTTATAATTGGCTAAATTTTCTGCAGATTGCTTTTCCAGCCTCTCATTAAAAGTTACATCTACGTGCGTGGCATCTAAAACTCGTACATCGACAACATTCGGCGGCAGCATGTCCCAATATTGATAAGTCGCATAACTATTTGCCATGATTGTATTGGGATTGTTCGCCCGATCTAGCACATTATTGATTACAATGATATACGAGCCGGGTTGATGGGTGCTGGTTGTTAGATGCACCGTTTTTTCATCACCATCCAGGGTGATATTATCTATAGTAATCGAATTATTGATTTGATAATTGGCAATATTCACGGCTGAAGTCTGCTCAACTTTCTCACTGAAAATCACTGACACCTGGTTCGGATCCAGCGCCGTGACTTGTTCAATGGTGGGACGGTTTTGATCAATGTAGCTATACTCATAAATAGCTGCGTCCGTCAAAAAATTGGGATCAGCAGCCAGATCAGCAATATTTGTCACCGTAATGGTATAGCGTCCTTCTGAATGGATGCTGGTTGTCAAATTGACCGTCACCGTATCACTGGCTAATTGTGCCGCAATTACTTCTATTCCATCTGAAATCTGATAGTGATCAACATTTTCCGCGCTTTGTTTGTTGATTGGCTCATCGAAGCAGATTCGGACCTGATCTTGCGCTACAGCGGAAACCGAAACAATCTTTGGCGGTGTTTGATCTGTGAAACTATACTCGAGCGCCTTTGGCTTGGCCATTTTATTTGGTGTCTGCGCCCGATCCCAAATATCTTTGATTTCGATCGAATAAATCCCCTCACCATGCGGTGACGTCAACAGGTGCACAACCGCCTCATTCATTTGAAGCATCGCCCTATGGATAACAATGCCGCGGTTAATCGAATAATTTACAACGTTTTCAGCAGAGGAACGAGCAACCGGCTCATTGAAAACAATCTCGATGACCGTATCCGAAACCGCCACCGCCCGAACCGGTTGCGGCGGCATGGTGTCATAATAAGAATAATCAAAGCGACTGTTTTCCAGTATCATATTCGGAGTCTTCGCCTGGTCGATTGTCCCATTAATTGTCATCGAATATTCTCCTTCTTGATGCACCGCTGTTTTCAGACTAACAACATCCTCGCTCTGAGATAAAGTTGCCTGATGAATCGTTACACCATCGCTAATCGAATAATTGTTTACATTTTCAGCGCTTTGCCGACTTATTTTTTCGCTAAAAGCCACCACCACATTTTCTGCATTGACTGCGGTAACCGATACAACTGACGGAGGAGTCACGTCGACGAATTGATATTGAATCGAGCTGTTTGGCGCGATCGCATTGGGGGTATTTGCACGATCTAAGACATTATTTACAGATAAATTGTAAACCAGCTCAAGGTGGGCTGAGGTCGCCAGATATACCGTTGTCTGATCGATTGCTAAAAAAGCTTGATGGACGATAATTTCAGGTAGAATTTTATAATTGGTAATGTTTTGAGCGCTGACCGTATCCACCGGTTCACTAAAAACGACTTCAACGGTATCTTCAGCCACCGCGAGCGCCCGGACAATCTGTGGTGCAATTCTATCAACATATTGATATTGTGCCCGGCTGTTGGCTGCTATTACATTGGGCTGACGCGCCCGATCAGTGACATTGTTGATAAAAAGCGTGTACTGGTTTTCCGGATGGTCAGCCGTGTGCAGCGTTACGATCTTGTACGAGGAATCCAGGCGCGCAGCTATGATGCGGATTTCAGGTTCAATACGATAATTGGTAATTTGTTCCGCGCTCTGAACATCTACCGGCTCACTGAACTCAATTTCGACCAAATCTTCTGCTACCAAAATTACATTTGCTATTCGCGGAGGAGTTGTGTCAATGTATTGATAATCAAATTGGCTATTTGGTAGAATTGAATTGGGATTGTTCGCCTGATCTTGCACATTATTTACGGTCAATTGATAATTATTTTCCGCGTGTTCGGTCGTGGATAAGATCACTGTTTTTAAGTCATCGCCCAATTCTGCACTCAGAACGACCACATCATTATTGATCTGATAATTTGCAGCATTTTCCGCTGAAACCTTCTCAACTGGCTCACTAAAAATCAACTCCAGTCGATATCTATTTATAATCGTCACGCCAACTATTGTCGGGCGAACCTTATCAACATATTCATATTGAAACTGGGCATTTTCCACGATTGGATTCGGCGGAGTGGCAACATCAAAGATGTTGTTCACATAAATAACATAATTTCCCTCTGAATGTTCTGATGTTACCAAAAAAACCGTTCTTCTGTCCTCATCCATAGTTGCGGAGACAACCGAGACCCCTCCGCTGATTACATAATTATTCAGCACTATCGACGAAACAGGATCCAGCTCTTTTGTAAATTTAACATGAATATTGGTCTTGTCAATGATAGTTACATTTTCAATATCAGGGGCAACGGTTTCTAATATTTGATAACTGATTTGGGCATCGCTGTCAATAACATTGGCGGGATGGGCGCAATCGGTAACATTGTTGACAGTAAGGGTATAGGTTCCTGGTAAATGTAATGATGTATTAATTTCAACAGCGACTGAGTCCGGCAGCAATTGAACTGAATTGACCACGATATCATTATTAATCTGATAATTCGCTGCGTTTTCGGCTGATACGGGATCCACAGATTCACTATATTTTAAAATAAGGGTGTGTTCATCAACGACAGTTACTCTCACTAATGAGGGCGCTATGGTATCATCAGGCTCGATGAACAGACTGACTTCTTCTGAGTAATCGCTCTCCAGTCCGGCATTGTTGTAGGCGGTGACTGAGAAATAAAAAACCTTTCCGCCGGCTAAGTTATCTAAAATATAACTGGTTACATTACCCACATCAATTTGATGCGGGTACTGTCGAGAGCTATTTCCATAATGCAGCCGATAACCCTGCACGTCACTTTCCTGGTTTTGATCCCAGCTTACGATGACCTGACCGCCAAAAAGTTGCATTACAAAACTTGCTGTAATAAATAAAGCCCAACATAGTTGCTGAATTCTAAGTCTTGATGTCTTCATTTCCCATCCCTTGCAACAATTTAAAAACAATTGACATAATTATACAT
>DSAU01000367.1 GCA_011046315.1 bacterium | reverse complement strand
GCATTATAGTTACGCATTAAGAGATGCTGTCAGCGCAGTGGCATTGCCAGCAGTCGAAGTGCATCTGTCGGATATTTCAAATCGGGAGCCATTCAGGGAAATTTCTGTTATCAAACCGGTGTGTGTCGCTCAAATTAGCGGAATGGGCGCTGATAGCTATCTCAGGGGGATCGATATTTTGCTTGAACGATTAACTCTGAACAACAACAGTTCTGAAAGAAATGATTCAAATTAAGCGCTTCAAATTTCATCGCCGTCATCAATGTCGGTCTTCAGCTTGTCGCGGATGACGGCGAGGATTGCTGAATGAGCGACAATCAGATAGACTTTGTCGTTATATTCAATTTCCACGGCATCTTTTCTGAGAAAGATGGCGTAATCTCCTGGCCTCACTTGCAGTGGGATGTAGACCGGTTCGTTGTTTCGATCTAACCAGGGATCAGATGAGTCGCGATAAGGCAATATGTAGCCTGGTCCGGTCTTAACGACAAAACCGCTTTGTACCCTTTCCTTTTCGCTAAGCCCCTGCGGTAAATAGAGTCCACTGCCGGTGCGACTTTTTTCTTCATCGGGCGAGATCAGCACCCGGTCGGCGATAACCACAATTTGTTTTTCAATTTTCATGTACAAAAAAGTTTAATCTGATCGATTTTCTAAACGGCGGATTCCGGTAAAATGAAAAATTTGCTTTTTATGGATAGACCACAGCATGCCCAGTAGCTACCATGTGGTCATTGACGTTAAAGTAGTTGCCCTGTTCATCTTTGACCCAGATTTCTCCCAGATAGCGCCCATATTTACCCTTTTTAAATTTTATTGTTTCTAAGAAAATCTCTTTATTCAGAATTAATGAGCGCAGATAGTCGCGTGAAATTAAACCTCGCTCTCTTTCACTGCCTCTCAATTCAGGCGCGTTAATTCGAGCTATTCGAATGTTTTCCTTATGAATCCAGGTATAGAACCCCAGATCGATATCAACGGTACATGTATCACCGTCGTAGACCTTAGTGACAATAGCACGAAAAAGATAAAGTTTATCGCCGATCATACCACACCTCTTTAAAGTTGACTGAAAACTAAAGCCGCAGCGCCCAACACTCCGGCATTATCGCCCAACGCTGCTCTGGTGACTTTAAGGTGGTTTTTTGGACCATCATTTATATTTTGTATTAAGTTGGTTTTTAAAGTTGTGTGAAAAAAATCCCAGGCATTGCTCACTGATCCGCCGATGACAAAAACGTCCGGGTCCAAAATGTTAACCATGATGGCTAAAATTTTGCCAAGATTTTTCCCGAACTCAGCAAATGTTTCAATCGCTTGCGGATCATTTTGTTCAGCGAGGTGGTAGATATCTTTGGCTTCCAAGGTTTTGTTCGTTTTTTGAGTGTATATTCGGACCACGGTTCGGGCAGATCCGTATTCCTCAAAATTAGAATCCGCATAAGGGCTGCACCATACTTCGGCGGCAGTGCCGGTTGAACCGGTATAGATTTTATGGTTAAACACAATTCCGAAGCCAAAGCCGGTGCCCAGCGTCACCCCGCAAACGATGTTGGCGTCTTTGCCGGCGCCAAAAAATGCTTCTCCCAGTACAAAACAGTTACCATCGTTGTTTACTGCTACCGGAATTTTAAAGTGATCAGCTACAGTTTTCTTTAGTGGATAATTTTTCATTGTGGGAAGGTTGGGTGATTTCAGAATAACACCATTTTTCAAATCCAACGGTCCCGGTGAACCGATTCCGATACCTTGCAAATCACTAATTGCACAACCTGCAGAGTCTATCGCACTGAGAACTCCTTCCACTATTGTTTTTGAAATTTTATCAGCTGAACGGTCGCTGTTCGTCGGCAATAGAATTTCTTCGCCCAGTATCTGTCCTGTCTCCGTTACAACTCCGAAATTGATCTTTGTACCGCCAAAATCGATGCCAACAACTTTTTTTTGATTCATGCTCCTCATGCCTTTGGGTTGATTGTTGTGACTTGATGTCTAAACATAGATGTCAATTTACAAAGTGTTGTCTGAAATAATTAAGACCGGGTCGTTTCATGGTTCTCAAATAAGACACGGCATTACAGCAGCAATTAAAATGAACTATCATTAGCAAAACAAATTTTAAATTTCAAATATACAAAAATTATCATGTTTTTGCAACAAAAATTATAGCAAAGACGATAATTGTTCGCAAGCTTTTTGGATGGTGCGGTCATCAGTGCAAAATGAAATGCGAAAGTAACCTTTTCGGCCAAATCCCATCCCGGGTACGATTAAAACTTTTTTCTCTTTTGCACGTTCGACAAACGTCAAATCATCGGATTCCGGAATTTTGGGAAATATGTAAAAAGTACCCTCAGGTTCAACAACGTCATAACCGGCTTTACTCAATTTTTGATAGAGATAATTTTTCTTGCGTTCATAATAGTCAACATCAACTGTTGTCTCCAGTAATTCAGCGACCGCCAATTGCATAATCGCCGGCGCATTAATAAAGCCTAAAATGCGGGTACAAAAAATTAAACCATCGACGATTTTTTTTGCATGCTTCATTTTGGAATTCATCGCAATATACCCAATTCGATCTCCGGGGATGGCTAAAGATTTTGACCATGAATAGACCAAAAAGCTGTTATCGTACATTTTAGTGACTGACGGAACGGATTTTTGATTATAAACAATTTCCCGATAAGGTTCATCCGATATAATATAAATTTCTTCATTAAATTTGTTTTGTTTGTGGTTCAACAGTTCGACAAATTGTTGAAGCGTCGCTTCATCATAAATTCTTCCCGATGGATTATTGGGTGAGTTTAAAATAATGGCTCTGGTTTTATTAGATATTTTCTTTTCAAGGTTTTTTATGCTGATGTTAAAATTGTGGTCAGTTTCCGCCACGACAACTTTGCCGTGATGATTGCGGATGTAAAACTGATATTCGGAAAAAAAAGGCGCTAACACAACCACCTCATCGCCCTGGTCCAACAGTGTACGAAGTATGACGTTGATGCCGCCGCCGGCGCCACAGCTCATCACGATGTGTTCGGGTTTGGTATCGAGAATTTGTCGGTTTGAAAGCGAGTCGGCGATTTTTTCGCGAACATCTGCAAATCCGGCGTTGGACATATAGCGGTGTTTGCCCGAATTACGGTCGGCGGCTAATTTTTCCAGTGTCTTGAAAAACGCGTCAGGCGGTTCAACTATCGGGTTGCCCAAACTCAGATCAAACACGTTTTCTGCTCCATGAATCCGTTTCATTTCATTCCCGGCTTCGAACATTTTCCGAATCCAGGAACTTTTTTCCATCGCATGAGAAATGTATTGAGATACCATACAAGATTCTCCTTTGAGATTATGAAAGTGACAGGATTATTCGATCAAGCTTTCAATTTCTTTCATTAAAATGTCGACAATTTGATCTTCAGGATAAGTCGCGATTATCGTTCCTTTTTTGAAAAGCACGGCTTTACCCTTGCCGCCGGCAATGCCAATATCAGCTTCTTTGGCTTCACCAGGACCGTTTACCACACAACCCATGATGGCAATGGTCAGTGGCGTTTTGATATTGGCAACCCTTTTTTCTATTTGGCTTACAATTCGGAACAGATCATATTCCAGCCGCCCGCAAGTGGGACATGATATAATGGTCACCCCGTGGTGTTTGAGTTTTAAGGCTTTCAGCAAATTGATACCAGCTTCAACCTCTTCAATCGGTGGCGCTGTCAAAGAAACACGAATCGTATCGCCGATGCCCCGCGCCAACAGCGTTCCGATACCGATTGCCGACTTAATAATTCCCATCGCCGGAGTTCCGGCTTCAGTAACGCCCAGATGCAACGGATAGTCGGTCAGCGCTGCAATCTCCAGATTGGCATTGATCATCATTCGCACATCCGAAGCCTTGACCGCAATGATAAGATTGCGGAAATCAAGTCGCTCACAGATTTGCACGTGCTGCATCACACTCTCCACCAACGCGGGAACACAGGGCTGACCGTATTTATCGATCAGGTTTTTTTCAATTGATCCGGCGTTCACACCGATTCGGACCGGGATATTAGATTGTTGGGCGCGGCTCAATACCTGTTTGATTTTGTCAAAAGAGCCGATATTTCCGGGGTTGATTCGAATTTTGTCAACGCCCGCGTCTATGGAAATCAATGCCAACTTGTAATCAAAGTGGATGTCTGCCACCAGTGGAATGTTGATTTGCTTTTTTATCCCGACCAGCGCTCTGGCGGCGGTAGCGTTGGGAACCGCGACCCTAACGATATCGCAACCGGCTTGTTCCAATTGGTGAATCTGGTCCACTGTAGCTTGCACATCAGTGGTTTTGGTGTTTGTCATTGATTGGATGGAAATGGGGGAGTCGCCGCCAATAGTTACATTGCCGACTTTTACCGGACGGGATCGCCTTCTGCTGGTGTTTGGAAAATTGTATGATGCCTGGTCTGATTTTTTAAATTCCATAAACACGATTCCTGAATTATTTAAAATATAACAAAATAATCTTGAAAACGCAATGAATATTCTTTAAATTGACGAAGAAAGGGAATAAAATTTTTCATCTGAAGAGAATCGTGAAATAAAATTACTGTTGATCTAATTTTCTTTGGAGTCGTTGCAATCGGTGGTGGAGACTGATTTTGGACTGCAATAAAACCTGATCATGCTGAAGTTGTTCCAAACAATCGATTCGCTGCAAGGCGGAGAGAACAATCTGCTGTGCGCCTTCAATGTCTTTGAGTTGGTGTTCGTAGTACTTTGCCAATTCTTCAATCGCTTCTATTTTTAATTTTCCCGTTTTGATTAGCGATTTCCAAATCGATTCTGCTGCTTCAAATTCTCCCATTTTTTTAAAGCATTGCGCCAATCGCAAATGTATTTCCATAAATGCGTCGTCAGGTTCGGTTTGCAAAATGGTTTTATAAAGCGGCGCTGCTTTATCCCAGAGCTTCATGCTTTCGTAATGTCTTGCCAGCGTTAACAAGTCCATGCAATTTTTTAGTTGCAGTGTCGGCGATTGATGAATTTCAAAAAGCTTGATGGTGAGGGTTACCAGCGATAAAATATCCATTTTGTTGTGATAAAAGACCGGCTTAAGCGGACGCGCGTCTTTGGAACGAAGATATTGGAAATATAAATGGGGAATTAAATAGGCGGGGATATCACCATTTCGGAAAACATTTAAAATATGGCGTTCAATCGTTCCCAGGCTGCAATCGCTGAGCGAATTTTTCCACACCCTTCTCGAGGCGTGAAGCAGGTCGAGATGGAGCTTAGTTGAAATTTCAGAATTTAATTTGTGAATGGTCAGACGATCTTTCAATAGCGGCCAATCATAGCTTTTGCCATTAAAGGATACGATATGATCGAACCGGCTCATCAGTCCCAGAACAGCACTAAGCATTACCGATTCTTCATCCAAATCCCGCAAGAAAAATTGTTTGATGACAAAATTGTCGGCTTCGAAATAGCCCGCTCCCAACAAGAAAATATAGGTCCCGCTGCCGCCGGAAAGTCCGGTGGTTTCGGTATCAAAAAAAATACAATTTTTTAGATCAAATTGAGTGAGTCGCTCATCTTTTCCGATAAGCGAGAGAAAGTAGGGCGCAACATTTTTTACTTGATCCAAACAAACCGAACCGTGCTGTTGATGAACGGGATATTCCGCACTCGCCACAAATGCTGAATCGATAACTGTACCATTGATGATGTTTTCGATGGCAAAGCCAGTGTTGGTTGCACTTTTAAATTCAGGTCGCTTCTGGTTTATCTGGTCTAAAAATTTTAACTTTTCCCGGATTTCCATATCTTAAAATAGACAAATGTTTTTTAAAAAGCAATGAAAAAATTTCTTGTATTTTGAACAAGATTGTTATATATTTTAACATAACAACCAGTTGGAATAAAACAATGAATATTCAATTTTTTCGGCGATTGATGCTTTTAGCGATAATTCTGCTTGCTGCTGCCTGTCAAAAATCAGCCGAGTTAACCCGGCTTGATGAAACGACCTTCATACAGGTGTATTGTGATGTGGTGGGTTACGCGGATATCATCGAACCTCAAAATCGTCAAGCACTGCGGGACAGCGTTTTTGAGCATCATGGAATAACCCAACCCCAATTTGATTTTACCGTGAAGCATTACTCCGACGATCCGCAAAGTTGGCAAGAAATTTTTGAGAAAATATTAATTGAGCTGGAGAAACGATCTGAGGCAGCGGATAGTATCCGAACCAAAATGATAGCGTTTTAATAGCTCAGTAACATACAGCGTGGTGGTTATGATGACTGATCTGGAAAAATATTTTGAGCCATTTCGAAACAACACCATCGGCAGGGATCAGCTTTTCGGGACGGCTTACGGGGATAAAAAAATTATCTACGCCGACTGGATAGCCAGTGGAAGATTGTACCG
>DSAU01000200.1 GCA_011046315.1 bacterium | reverse complement strand
CGGCAGATGAACATGAAATGGCGATGGTCTTCACTGGTATTCGCCATTTTCGACATTAACAAAACATGATTTTTGCAATTCTGACAGGAATCAGTTCAAACAACTGGTTGATAAATCAAAACTGAAAAACTGGTGTGTTCGACAATTCAGTTTCAAATTTGTTCGGTGATGATATTGCCACGCCTTCGGGCTTGGCTGAAGTTGAAAAAGCTGCTCTGCTAAATTTAGCAGAACATTTAAGCGGACATGAAGTTAAACAGGTTGATGAATCAATTGCTACGGTTTGACGTCAGCATGATGTTGTTCGCTTTTATAATCCACGCTTCCGGCTGGAGGTATGTTCATTAATTTTTTTTGGAGAGGAGTAAAAGGTGCATTCAAAATTATTTCAAATCGGTCCGTTAGAAATTCACAGCTATGGATTAATGTTGGCATTATCTTTCCTGGTCGGAATATATTTTTCGATGTACCGGGCAAAAAAGCAAGCAATCGATCCCAACAAGATCGCTGATCTGGCTATAATAATCGTTATTAGCGCAATTTTAGGAGCGCGGTTTTTATATGTAATTTTTCATCTGGAAGAATTCAGCGGACATTGGTTGGATATGATTAATCCGTTTCAAAGTTCAGGCCAGGTCGGCATCGCTGGTTTGACAATGCTTGGCGGATTTGTTGCTGCCGTGGTTTTTGGTATTCTCTATTTGAAAATTAAAAAACTGCCAACATTAAAAATAACAGACATTACCATCCCGGCGGTAGCAATTGGTATATTTTTAACTCGAATCGGTTGCTATTTAAATGGCTGTTGTTTCGGACTTCCCACAGAGTCAGCCCTGGGGGTGGTTTTTCCCAGTGAGAGCCCGGCTGGCTTTTGTTTTCCAGATCAACATATTCATCCGGCGCAATTGTATTCGTCATTTTACGGATTGGCAATCTTTTTGCTCCTGATGTTTTTTGAGCGCCATAAAAAGTTCGATGGTTTTTTATTGTACCTGTTTTTCATATTATATGGCGTTTCCCGATTGGTGGTCGATTTTTATCGATATTATGAAAATAACATGGTAATAATTCAGTTGGGAAATTTACCGATATCAGTGAATCAAGGTATCAGCGTGTTGATGATTTTGGTCGGCGCCGGACTAATCACTTACAATTTGAAGTGGAAACCTAAAACATCCGATGCTGGATGATTCGGTTTCGGGTATGAAACCTAAAATCTTCTGTTATGATGAGTCAGGGTAAGCATAATTTCTAATGATTTTTTAGAGCGGAATCTATTTGGGACAATAACAGGTGAATTAGCTGTCGCAAAAAAAAACAATGTTTCCATCTCGTTTTGAGTGCAGCGCCCTTAAAATATAAATTTTGATATCGGGGACGATGCTTTTTTACATTTTTGAAAAAATTCAAGCATAATATAATTGAATAATTGGTAGTTTTTGTAACTTATTTTTGAAAAATAAAAAAACAACTTGACTTTTTAATTAAATTTTGATAAATTTTTACTAATAAGTTCATCAAAGTCTATTAGTTATGGCAGAGGAGGGTTGGTTTGAAAACAAAAACGATGACAATTAGCCTTGTATGCGTGTTGTTGGTTCTCTCAAACCTGGGCTTTGGTGGGGGAGAAGTGACAAACCTGGGTATCGGCTTTAAAGCCGGCCTGAACAGATTGGAAGGTGATATTAGCAATCTACCGTTTAAGCCGTTTGTCTATGGTAGTTTAGATTACAACTTGTTTTGGTTTCTTTCAGTCGGCGCTGAAGCTGGTTATTCGATTGTAGGAGGGAAAATTCCCAACGATCTGGCGGAAAATGAGTTTAAAACAGTAATTATCCCTTATGAGGGACATATGAAATTTTCGTTTCTCCCGTTGGGAAAAGTAAATCCCTATGTAATCATCGGAGGTGGTGGATTTTATTGGAATTATACGATAAATGACACCACGCCAAGGTACGCAACTACCGGAAGGTTGAAAAAAGGATATGATTCATTTTTTAAAAGTGGCGCTGGTGTTGAAATTGCACTGAACAGAAATCATTCGATCTATTTTAATTTGGGTGCAACTTTTCGCTATTCGCTAACTGACATGTTAGATGATGTCCACTCTGATGAATTAGGACACCGGAAAGGACTGAATGATGGTCTGTTCGATTTTCATGGTGGTTTTACTTTTTATTTTCGCACCAGTACCCGGGGTGACCGAGATAACGACGGCGTCCCAGACGAATTGGATCTGGCAATAGATATCAAGGAGGACCCAGACGGCTATATGGATCACGATGGTAAACCCGAAGATAATCCGCTGCGATTTTCAAGGGATATGGCCGGCAAAACCATCGAGAGCGTAGAGGATGATGTCGATCCACCCATTGTCATCCATTATCCTGTCAGAAGAGTGGAAGAAGGACAGGATATTGTTATTAAAACCGACATTTACGAGAATTTTAAATTAAAAACGGCGTCGATTATTTATCGTCCGATTGGACTTGGAGCCTGGAAGGTCGGACAGTTGCGACCCAAATACGGGGCTTTGTATGAGGGCATAATTCCGGGGCGCTATGTTCGTAAGCAGGGTGTTGAATACTGCGTAATTGCCATTGACGAAGCGATAAGTGGAGTTGGTTATAGCGGTTTGCCTAAGCTGCCCATCAGAGTTGAAGTTATTTCAAATCCGAAAGCATGGAGAATTATAAGTGGCGCCGCAGCGTTAATCGGTTGGGGTGGAGCCGGGTATTTAATGTTAAAAAATCAAAATTAATCTTTGAAAGGGGATCAAAATGAGCTCATCAAAGTTATTGTTAATCGTGACGATTTCTCTGGGAATGGTAATCGTCTTTGGGTGTAGCTCCCACCAACCCGTGATTGATACACAAGAAGGTATGTTTGAAGGTGCTGACAATCAATCCGAGATTGATGAGTTGTTTAGGATAATAAATCAGAGTGAATCACAAAAAGACGATAGAGCTGCAGAAGATGAAGTCTTTGAGTTGTTGGGAATCCAAAAGGAGCAAAAAGAGCAAGCAGCAGTTGGCGATCAAGCCACTTCTGATCAACAGCTGAAAAAAGAAATTGAGCTACTGGAACAGCGACTGGCTGATAAAGAAGCAGAAATTTCCGAATTGCGGACGAGTATCGAAACGAAAGATAAAGAAATCGATAAGATGGAATCCGGCGCAGTGAGAACAGCCCAACCAGCCAGTGCTCAGATCACAGGCAATTTCAAACAAGATTATCAGCTGGCTTTAGAGGAATACAACAGGCGAAATTATAAAAAAGCCATCCAAATGTTTCAGGATTTATTGTTGATCGATCGAAACAACTCTTTGTCCGATAATTGTCAGTACTGGATCGGAGAGAGCTATTATGGTTTGGGTAATTATAATCAGGCGATTATCGAATTTACCAAAGTTTTTTCCTTTGCCAGGTCCAACAAAATGGATGATGCCCAGTTAAAACTTGGCTTGTGTTATTGGAGATTGGGAGATAACCAGCGAGCAATTCAGGAATTGGAAAGGCTTCTTACGGATTATCCTGACAGCGAATATCAAGCAAAAGCCCAACAGTTTCTGAGTCGTTTACAATAAGGATCAGTTTGGCAGGGATTAGATTTAAGGGGTCGGAGAAATTATGTTCTTCGACCTCTGTTTTATGGTTAGCTTTTTGTTGTCTTGCCTGATTTTGGTGGTTCACAAAATTCTGATTTTGAAGATGCGGTTACCATGTTAGAAGCAAAAGATGTTAATGCAATAAGGATTGCCATTTTAGACGGCGTTCTATACATCAGAAGCAATTCGAAGATGCACCAGTTTATTACGAACCCATATAAGAATTATAATATTATGAGTGCGTTGGTGTTAAGAGAATTTTTGTTTCAGGTTTAAGATGGAGTTAAAATACTCAAATAAAAAATCTGAACAGGAAATATTTGACAGTATTCCTGATATTGAGTTGGAACAAATCAACTCCAGTCAAAGCCAGAATTTGCTTATTCAGGCTGATAATTTAGTTGCATTAAAGCAGCTAATAATCAAGCATCATTTGGAAAGTAAAGTTGATCTAATTTACATTGATCCACCGTTTGCCACAAATAATATTTTTACAATCACCAAAGGTCGTGCAAATACGATTAGCAATAACGCGAATGGAACAGTGGCATACAAAGATAATTTAAAAGGCGCTGATTTCATAGAGTTTTTACGTGAACGTCTGGTTTTACTAAAAATTTTGCTTTCTAACAAAGGCTCCATTTATCTTCACATTGATTATAAAATAGGGCATTATGTCAAAATTATGATGGATGAAATTTTTGGAATTGAAAATTTTAGAAACGACATTACACGTATCAAATGCAACCCTAAAAACTTTACTCGAAAAGGTTACGGCAATATTAAAGATCTTATTTTATTTTACTCAAAATCTGAAGACCTTGTTTGGAATGAGCCGAAAATTCCTTATACCGAAGAGGACAGAATAAAACTTTTCCCAAAAATTGATAAGGACGGAAGACGATACACAACAATCCCCTTACATGCGCCAGGAGAAACCCAAAACGGCAAAACTTCGAAAATCTTTAAAGGAATTCTGCCTCCTAAAGGAAGACATTGGAGAAGTGCCATCTCAGTATTAGAGCAATGGGATAAAGAGGGTCTTATTGAATGGAGCGACAGCGGGAACCCGAGAAAGAAAATATTTTTTGACAAACAGGAAGGCAAACGAATGCAGGACATTTGGGAGTTCAAAGACCCACAATATCCTGTTTATCCGACTGAAAAAAATCCTTACTTATTGAATTTCATCATAAAAACATCTTCAAAAGAGGGTAGTATTGTTTTAGACTGTTTTGCTGGTTCAGGAACAACTTTAAAAGCTGCACATGTTGGCGGCAGACAATGGATTGGTATTGACCGATCAGATGAAGCGATCAAAGTAATAATAAAAAAACTCGACTCTGTAGAGGGCAATTTGTTTGTTTCTAAATCAGATTACAAACTATTAAAAGAAAAAAGATTAAAACAAAAATCGGTTTGGTATAAAGCCGCGGATGTGATCAAACTATCTTGAGAGCTTTAAATAACTTTAAGTGTGTTGCCTGCAATTTTTGATTCCCAAAACCGTCAATTCAACAAGACATTGCCGAGTGAGAATTATAATATTAACACAAAAGTAAGGCAAGTTTGGCTAATAGGTCTGTATCTCATCTTAATTACGTTTAGTGTATATCGCTCAGCACAAAAATAACATCAACCATTATTGCTGATTTTTAAGAAGCGATCCATAATCAAATTTTTCGATCGAGGCAAGAATGCAGCAACCTTTGAAAATATTATTTGTTTCCTCTGAAGTGGCTCCTTTCGCTAAAACCGGTGGCTTGGCAGATGTGTCCGCAGCGTTGCCCAAGGTGTTAAAAGATATGGACCATGATGTTCGCATTGTAATGCCAAAATATGGATCGATAAACGAACGGCGTTACACCTTGAGAGAAGTCATTAGATTGAAAGAAATTAGTGTTCCTGTGGGAGGCAAAGTTGTTCATGCAAATGTAAAGTCTTCATTTCTTCCGGACTCTAAAGTCCAAGCCTATTTTGTTGGAAGCAACGAATATTTCAATCGACCAGGTTTTTATGTTGATCCGGAAACTAACCAAGATTATCCTGATAATGCGGAGCGCTTCAGTTTTTTCAGTCGTTCAGCGCTTGAAATTCTGAAAAAGCTCCATTGGCAACCGGACATTATCCATTGTAACGATTGGCAAACCGCACTTATCCCTTATTTTATAAAGAAGTTATACAAAGAAAACAGTTTTTTTGTTGGCACCAAAACCTTGCTGACGATCCATAATGTTGCCTTTCAAGGCATTTTTGACCAAAAGGCGCTGCCTTTGGTATATGTAACAAAAGATGAGTTTACTTCTAATTGTGCTTTTCACTTTTGGGGTAAGGTTAATTTTCTCAAAGCTGGAATTTTATATGCGGACTTGTTGAATACGGTGAGTAAAACCTATGCCAAAGAGATTCAGAGTTGTGATGAGTTTGGTTTTGGTCTGCAAACTGTTATCAAAAAAAGAAGCAGATATCTGTTCGGGATTTTAAATGGAATTGATGACCAACATTGGGACCCGGAAACGGATAAGTTTATTCCTGTTCAATATTCAAAAAGTGATCTATCGGGAAAAATGGACAACAAGCGTGCTCTGGTCGAATCACAAGGATTAGTGTTCCAGCCTGAGGTTCCGGTTATTGGGATGGTTTCTCGGTTGACAGATCAGAAGGGATTGGACATTGTTTCCAAAGTGTTGGATGACATTTTAAACCTAGATGTTCAGATGGTTGTTTTAGGAGTGGGAGAAAAAAAATATCACGAACGACTTCAAAAAGCCACAACAAAATACCCTAAAAAATTAGCGGTTAATTTTTGTTTTGATAACGAGTTGGCGCATTT
>DSAU01000041.1 GCA_011046315.1 bacterium | reverse complement strand
CAATATTTCTTTTACGTCATCATCAGGGTTTATTTCGATCACATTAATGGAAATTTCAATTGTCATTGTTAATTACAACGTTAAGGAATTGTTGCAGCAGGCAATAACTTCGATTATTCAAGCTGGCAAGAATTTTGAATATGAAATATTCGTTGTGGACAATGCCTCCACTGATGACAGTGCCGAGATGGTGAGGGACAAATTTCCCGCGGTGCGGTTGATTGAAAACGAAGACAATCTGGGCTTTGCGGCTGCAAACAATCAGGCGCTGAAATTAGCGCGCGGTAAATTTATCCTGCTGATAAATCCGGATACCATTGTTCAGGAAAATTGCTTTTCGGTAATCCTTGATTTTTTTCGATCTAATCCGGATTGCGGCATGGTGGGATGCAAAATTCTCAATCCGGATGGCAGTTTGCAGTTAGCCTGTCGCCGCAGTTTTCCGACCCCGTGGGTCGGTTTTACTAAAATAATCGGTTTGAGTAAAATATTTTCCAAAACCCGGCTTTTCGGTCGCTACAACCTCACCTATCTTGATCCAGATATGTCTTACGAAGTTGAAGCCATTTCCGGGTCTTTTATGTTCTTTCGTCAACAAATTATCCAGGATGTGGGTTTTCTTGATGATTCGTTTTTCATGTACGGGGAAGACCTCGACTGGTGTTACCGAATCCGTGAGGCGGGTTGGAAAATCTACTATCTTCCGGACACACAGATCATCCATTTTAAGGGGGAAAGCTCGAAAAAAAGCGATCGTGACCTGACGTTGCAGTTTTATCGCGCCATGAAATTGTTTGTCGAAAAACACTATCAAAACCGTTACTGGCACGTGCCGCAATGGTTTTTGATGACAGGAATCTGGTTGCGGGCATCGTTGACGTTTTTGGGGCGATTTTTTGTCGCGGTGCTTCCCGGAATTGTTGATTTTCTTTTGTTGAATTTATCAATGCTGTTGGGTATCTATTTTGGCGTCTATTGGCGATTTGGTTTTTTTCCGCTAAATGACTATTTAATCGTGATGTTGTTCTATTCGCTGATTTGGATCAGCTGTTTGATGTTAACGAACAGCTACGCCAGCTATAAATTTTCGTCGCTGCGCACCTTTTATGGATTAATGATCGGTCTGATACTCAATACATCGGTCACTTTTTTTTTCAATCAGTATGCATTTTCGCGGCTGGTTGTTTTGATCGCCGGTTTTTTTAATGTCGTTTTGTTAGCCGGCTGGAGGATGGTATTCAAAGTATTGGCGCGACTAAACAAGTTGCCGTTCAAAAACTCGCTCGGCGGCAGTCTTTTAGGAAGGAGGGCTTTGATCGTAGCGCCGAGGAAATCCGGAGAAAAAATTTCTCAACTGCTAACAAACAATGTTGATTCCGGTTATGATATTTGCGGCCTGGTCGTCCTGGAACAACACCAGAGTCGAGATGACGCCATTTCGATTCCGCTATTGGGAACTGTAAACAATTTGGATAAGATTATTCAAAAAAACCGCGTCAGCGAGATTATTTTTTCAACTGAACAGGTTCCTTTTGATCGCATTTTGGACATCATACATCGAACGCACCGGAAGGATGTTAATTTCAAACTGATTCCCAGCAGCATGGATGTAATCATCGGAAAAGCATCGATTGAATATATCGGTGATCTGCCGCTGGTCGATATTCAATATCGACTGATGCGATCCGAGAATATTATTAGCAAAAGGATTTTCGATCTATTAATTGCAACTGCGGCAATTGTGTTGAGCTTGCCGGAGCTGGTCTATTTGTTGCTCGCGCGAAAAGCCTGTTTGATCAGAAAAACCGTTTTTTCTGAAAATGGACGTCCGCTGCAGATATTTGAGTTCAGCGGAAACAAACTATCAAAACGACAACAAAAATTGCCGTCACTGTGGTCGGTTTTTTCCGGAAAGATCAGCCTGGTCGGATCACGGATTATTGAATATGATTCCGCAAAATTTCCAAGCTTTCGGGCTGAATTAAAACCTGGCTTGACCGGACTTGGCCAGATCAATAAAAATAGCGCCGGAACATTGGAAGCAGATCAACGGTACAATTATTTTTATATAAAAAATTATTCAATACAGTTGGATATTGAAATCATCATAAAGACAATTTTTAAAATCTAACAAAGAGTTTACAAAATAGACTGGATTGGATTTCGAATGGAGAAGTTTGTTTTAGATTTCGAGCGTCCGTTGATTGAGCTGGAAAAGAAAATTCAGGAGATGAAAGATTACTCATTAAATGAGGATGTTGATCTCACTGAAGAAATTGCTAAACTCCAGGAAAAAGCGGCAAAGTTGAGTCTGGAAATTTATTCAAAACTCAGCCGCTGGCAGCGCGTCCAATTAGCGCGACATCCGCAGCGTCCCTATACTCTGGACTATATTGAGCGCATTACCGATTATTTTTTAGAATTGCACGGTGATCGCGCTTATGGTGATGATCCGGCGATTGTGTCGGGGCTCGCGGAAATCGGACCTGAAAAAGTAGTGATTGTTGGGCATCAGAAGGGGAGGACGACCAAGGAAAAGCTTTTTCGTAATTTTGGCATGCCCCATCCGGAGGGCTATCGGAAGGCGTTACGGATAATGAAGTTGGGGGCAAAGTTCGGTCGTCCAATCATCTGTTTGATCGATACGCCGGGCGCTTATCCCGGTATCGGAGCTGAAGAAAGAGGTCAGGCAGAAGCGATTGCTCGAAATCTTTTTGAAATGTCTCAACTGCCAGTGCCAATTCTAAATATTGTCATCGGGGAAGGCGCCAGCGGAGGCGCACTGGGAATCGGTGTCGGAGACCGGCTGTTGATGATGGAGAATACCTGGTATTCGGTGATTTCTCCGGAAGGCTGTGCCGCCATTTTGTGGCGCGATAACACCAAAGCGAATCAGGCGGCTGAAGCGATGAAAGTGTCTGCCGAGGACTTGCTGGAATTGAGGATTTTAGATGTGGTGATTAAAGAGCCGCTCGGTGGTGCACACCGCAATTATGACGAGGCTGCGAGCATTTTAAAATCGACCATTTTAGATGAATTAGCCGCTTTGAAACAAATACCAGTTGATGAATTAATCGAGCAGCGTATTGAAAAATTCGGCAAAATGGGTTATTGGAAAGAATAAAGTCATTCTATGAAATTGAATCAACAGATAATATTTTTGCGAACCAAAGTTTTGGGAGATGTGACATGTTGAGCAAAGAATTACTTGACGTTTTAGCCTGCCCCAAATGTAAGGGCGAGTTGGAATATAACCAAAAAAATGAAAAACTAATTTGCCATCAATGTCGTTTAAAATATAACATCAAAGAGAACATTCCGATTATGCTCATTGATGAGGCAGAGAAATTTTAAATTTCAGAGACAGAATCGATTCCATTAAGTTGTAACCGATCACCTGGCTTTATAATTGTTAACATCCACCTAAATCTTCGACGTCAAAAAGACTGCACTCATTTGGCTTCAAAGGGGGCGCTTTTAACCATTCCGCTGTTTGAAGGGTTGTAAAAGTGGGGATGTTAATCAACAAGGACTTAGATGCATAACTCTGTAATTGATTACATTAAATTTACAGTAACTAATTGATTAAAAAAGCTTGACTATTAACCATTTTTATCGTACATTTATCGTTATTTTTGGATAACTTATAAGAAAACCAGAAAAATGAGTGTATTGAATTCACATGTGTTGGTGCTCAACCAGAGCTTCCAACCGATGAGTGTCACTAACGTCAAAAAAGCGATTATTCTGCTCTATCTGGGCAAGGCGGAAATCGTGGAGAAAAATTGTGAATACGTGCACTCAGTAAATGCACAATATCCGCTGCCGAGCATTGTTCGGTTGACTCGATACATTCATGTCCCGCGCAAGCGGATAATCCTGTCCCGAAAAAATATTCTCAAGCGGGATAACAATCAATGTCAGTATTGCGGTAAAAAAACCGTACCGTTGACCATAGACCATGTTATTCCCCGGGTTCGCGGCGGTAGAGATAGCTGGGAAAATTTGGTGTGTGCCTGTGTTAAGTGTAACAACAAAAAGGGGAACCAGACACCAGAGGAAGCCGGTTTGCGTTTGTTGCAAAACCCGCAACGACCCAATCATATTTTTTTCATTCGATATACAGTGGGATCTGTTGACCAGCGTTGGAAACCGTATTTGTACATGAATTAACTGATCGAAAACGGAATTGATGGGAGTAAGCAACTGATGAAAAAACGAATTCTGAGTGGAATGCGACCGACCGGAAAACTGCATCTGGGTAATTATGTCGGCGCTCTGGAAAATTGGGTGAAGCTGCAGGGAGAATATGAAAACTTTCATCTGGTTGCTGATTGGCATCTGCTAACCACTGATTTGGATACGTCAAATATTAAAGATAATACCGTTGAAATGGTCATCGATTGGTTGAGCGCTGGTATTGATGCGCAGCAGAGTCCGATTTTTATCCAGTCGAAGATAAAGCAACATGCCGAGTTGTTTTTGCTGTTTTCGATGTTGGTTTCTGTCCCACGGCTGGAGAGAAATCCCACCGTAAAAGAACAGGCAAAGGATTTGGGGCTGGACAATAACATGGCATACGGACATCTGGGCTACCCGGTTTTGCAAGCGGCTGATATTTTGTTATATCAGGCACATCTGGTTCCGGTGGGGGAAGATCAAATGCCGCATATTGAATTAACCCGTGAAATTGCCCGGCGGTTTAACACCACTTATGATGAAGTTTTTATCGTACCGAATGGAAAATTAACCGAGTTTCCGCGACTGCCCGGGCTGGACGGAAAAAAAATGAGCAAATCATTGGGCAATACGATTCTGCTTTCAGATTCGCCGGATGAAATTGGCAGCAAAGTGATGCAAGCAGTCACTGATCCCCAGAAAATTCGGCTGGGCGATCCGGGAAGGCCTGAGATCTGTAATGTGTTCACTTATCACCGCAAGTTCAATGTGGGAGAAGTCGATCAAATCGAATCTGATTGCCGCAGCGGAAAATTGGGTTGTGTCGCTTGCAAAAAAAACTTGGCGAATCGGCTGGCAACATATTTTGAAGGCTTTCGCGAAAAGCGCGCTTACTATTTGCAGCATATCGATGAAGTCAGGGATATTATTTCCAGCGGAACTGCGACAGCCCAGAAAGTAGCATCAGAAACGATGGCAAAAGTTTACCAAGCGATGAAAATCGGCTAAAAATGGCTTATCGTGTCAAATTAAAAAATTTTGAGGGTCCGTTAGATCTGCTTCTTTTTTTAATAAAAAAAAATGAAGTGGATATATATGATATTCCAATAGCTGATATCACCCGTCAGTATTTGGAATATGTTGAAATAATCAAAATGCTGGATTTGGAAATAGCGGGAGAGTTTATCCTACTGGCGGCGACGCTGATCCGTATCAAAGCAAAAATGTTGCTGCCGCGACCGGTGAGTGATGATGAGGACGATCTGGTTGATCCGCGGATGGAGTTGGTTACCCGTTTATTGGAATATAAAAGATACAAGGAGGTGGCTTATAAATTAGCTGACTTTGAGGAGAGTCGGCGCCATCTGTTTAATCGGGTTTGTGTAGAACAAGACGGAATGGATTCGGACGGTGAAATTTTACTGGGAGAAGATGTATCGCTTTATACGCTGGTGGAGACCTTTAAACAGTTGCTCGACCGAATGCCTAAAGAGACGTACCACGAAGTTCAAGATATCTCCATCAGCATGGATGAGCAGATCGATTATATAAAAAATAGTGTAAGAGCTCGAAGCCAGTTGTCTTTTTACGAACTAATCTCCCAGTTAAATGACCGACTGCTGGTGATTGTCACTTTTATTGCATTGTTGGAGTTGATGAAACGCGGTGAAATTGTTATTCGACAATTGATGCCCTTTGGAGAAATTTGGATAGTGAGGAAGTTTGATTGAGTTAGCCAAAATAAAGCCGATAGTAGAGGCGCTAATTTTCGCAACCGATAGTCCGATAAATGAAAATAAAATTAAAACTATTATCAATGAGCTGACTGTTACCCAGATTCAGGAGGTTGTGGATAAACTGAACGCCGAATATGAAGCCGGGCATCGCGCTTTTCAAATTTGTCGAATCGGCGGCGGATTCCAAATGGTAACTCGTCGCGAGTTTAGCCACTACATCAAACAATATTATAAAGGACGGGCAAGATCAAGACTATCGCGAGCCGCGCTGGAAACACTGGCAATCATTGCATTTAAACAGCCGATAAGCCGCCCCGAAATTGACGTCATTCGAGGGGTGAATTCCGATGGAGTGGTTAAGACGCTGCTGGAAAGAAATTTGATTCGGATTTCTGGCAGGTCGGAGGCGGTTGGACATGCGCTGTTGTACAGCACAACGCCGGAGTTTTTACAATATTTCGGAATCAATGATATTGCTGAACTGCCGAAACCGAAAGAAATTGAAGAACTGTTGGGCAGCGCTCAGGAGGAGTTTCCGTTTGGTGATTTTGAGCTGGATCAGCAGATAT
>DSAU01000255.1 GCA_011046315.1 bacterium | reverse complement strand
CGCATACCTGGGAGGATTTGAAAATGATTTTCGGCATGGGAGAGATGAAGCTCAAGCAATACGGGCCCAGGTTTTTAAAGGAAATTATCGCCTACGCCCAGCAAAACGAATTAACCCTGGATTAAATCCTATAGCTCGGAGGAATGGATAGAATCAATAAAAAAGGCGCCACAAGAAATGGCGCCAGCAATTTTTTTTTGTTTTTAATCGTCCCGCCGGAAAATTTCCACCCCAAGCTTTGACGCTCGCCCATTAACCATTGAAGGTATCGTTGTTTTCGGCAGGTGTATCAATTATAAAATTTATAACGAAAGTCCTTTATTTTCGCGTTTTCTTTTAGTTGGTTGAACCAGTCATTATATGCGAGGCGTTTTTTGGTTTCGAGCAGGTCAATTTTTAAATTGGCTTTCTGCAAATCGAACAATGCTTCATTGAATGGTTGTTTTTCAACCAGCTTGATGATATAGTAGCCGCGTTCAGTTCGAACCGGCGCCGATACCTGATTTTGTTCCAATCCAAAGGCGGTGCCGATAAAATTGGCGTCTTTGCCCACGTTACGGATATAACCGTCCATGGCGAAGAAGTCGGTCTCCTGAATAGTGAGCGTATCTTGTTGAGCCAGACGTTCGAAATCTTCCGGTGTTTGAATTTTTTCTCTGAAGTTGCGGCAATCTACAGCCACTCCCTGCATCTGCTTTTCACGACGCACTGCATTTTTAATCTGAGACTCAACTTCTGAAAGCGGTTTAATCCTTTCTTTTTGGATATCAATGATTTCGTAAATCACATAACCCTGGTTTTCAATGTAGTTTACGCGGCTGGGCTTTCCGATTTTCGCATTAAAAATCGCGTCAGACATTCGCTGTTGCATGCCCAGCCCGGGAACAAATCCGCTGTGCGAAAACAAGATGGTGGTGTCGACCTTTACTTTTTCGCTGAGAGCCGTGGGTGTAAAACCATCCTCTTCTGCCATTTCGGCGAAATAGTTGGCATTGCTGCGGACGGTTTCAACGGTATTCCGTGAAGGTTCGATTTTAAATAAAATATGGCTGGCTTTTACTTTCTCTATTCCATCTTCTTGTTTACGATCAAATACTTTGATAATATGATAGCCGTGTTGCGACAGCACCGGCCCAACAACCTCACCGATCTGAGCTGAAAAAGCCGCATCCTCAAACGGTTTAACCATCATCCCTCTTTCAAAAAAGCCCAGGTCTCCGCCCTTGGCTGCTGAACCGGGATCCTCGGAGTATTCTTCTGCTAACGACGAGAAATCTGATCCACGATTTATGCTGTCCAATATTGATTCTGCAAACTGCAGAATTTCCAGCGAATCGCGACTGGTTGGCTCCAGATCATACAGAACGTATTGAAGGCGCCTTTTCTCTTCTTCCTGGAATTCATCCTTATGTTCTTTGTAATATTGTTCAATCTCTTTTTGCGATATTTCTGCATCATCGATCGTCACAAAATTTGGGTTGAAAAAAAGATATTTTACCTTTATTTTCTGATTTCGCTTAATAAAATCTTCGCGGACTTCATCATCGGTGACAAAAACGGTGGCTAAAATTTCATCCTGAATTTTCTGAAACGGTAGCGAGGTGGCGAGAAAATATTCCACATTTTTCCAATAATTTAAATTTCGCTCATCTTGCAGTGCTGCATGATACTTCTCAATGTCAAAATTACCGGCGCTATCGGCAAAGCTTTCGTTCGATCTTAAAAAGTCCGGTGGATTCTCAAAGATATGGTAAGCTATTTCTTTACGTGACACAGAAACACCCTGCTTGTCAACAAACTGCTTGATCAGTACATCGCGAATAACAGATTCGTAAATTTGATCTTCCAATTGCTGCAATTCATAGCCGCTGGGCTCGCGTTGGTTTCGATTCCGATACTCTTCTAATTGTTGCTGGCGAATATTGGTATATTGTTCGTAACGGATATCCTCGCCGTTGATTGAAACCACAGTGTCTGGCCGCTGACCTGAAAGAAGCGCGGTTATATCTGCACCGCCAACCAGACCGCCGATGGTCATGCTAAGCAGAAAAAACACCAACAGAATGAATAAAATGATATGCATGTTCTTACGCATTTTGTTCATAATTGCCATGGTTACTCCTTGTTACAAAGATAGTTAACATGATGTGAGTTCGTTGTAAACCTGTCGAATAAATCGTGGTTTAATATAGTGATAACAGTAAAAAGATGCAAGAGATTTTTCGATTGTTCCCAATAGAAATAGGATTTAATATTAGTATTTAGCGCTTGATTTGAAAGATATTTTTTATTATATTTGATCTAACAGATCAATTTAAATATACGTTACCGAGTCATCAACAGACAATTCAGTTAGCAGTAGCGTACAATGACACAGTTCTCTAAAAAATAAAAGAACTGCACCAACCGTTTTCAACTGGTAAATCGTTAATCCCGCCTAACGGCGGGACGAGCTTGCGATACTCATCTTTGCCATATTTAAAAGTTGACTCAAATTTTAAGATCTTGCTGTAATAAAAGGTTTAAAGCGGAGGCTCGTTTATGGCGAATGAACCCAAAAAAATCAAACTATCCCAGATTCCGGATGTTGTGGCTGAACATTTTAAAAACAGAGAAATTGTCACCTGCTATGTGGGATCCAATGCAGCATCTCCAACGGCGTCATTGGAAGCGATGACCGATGCGATAAAAGCCGGCAGGCCAAAACTGCCGTTTATGAAGATGGTACATATTTTAATGCAGGGTGAAATACCGTATATTGAAGAAGGTTTACAAGACCGGGTGCTGACTTATTCAATTTTTTCTGGTGCTCAAGTCAGGAAAGCTGCGAATGAAGGCAGAGCGTTTTACGTTCCTTGCACATTGGCAAATTTGGATGCGCTTATCGGGAAGTATCGGGAGTTTGAACCGGACATGACTATCTTTAAAGTACGTCAGCATGAACATACTGGCGAATTCAGCCTTGGGCTTTCCGTCGAAGCCTTGCACAGCGCCATTGATCACGCTGATATTGTGATCGCTGAGCTGGATCCCTCCATGCCATTTACTCAGGGACAAAGCGTGATTGATGCAGCTTCGATTGATTATTTAGTGGCAGATGATGGTGTCAAACCAGTTTACGAAATACCGGCGCCCGACTTTGACAATCTTTCACCAGAGGAGAAAAGGATTGGCGAGTTGATTACACAACATTTCATCAGAGATGGCGTGACCATTCAGGTGGGTATCGGTAAAATTCCCGATGCGGTGATCGCCACAATTTGTGATGCCAATTATAAAGATTTGGGCATTCAGACCGAACTTTACGGGGATGGGTTGATGATGCTTCAAAAAGCCGATATCGTAACCAACCGCCGTAAAAAGATGAATCAGGGTTATAGCACCACCAGTCTAATCATGGGATCAAAGCAACTTTATGATTATGTTCACATGCGAACCGGCGTGCAAATGCGGCCTTGCGGATATACCAACTCTGCTGAAACGATTCGTCAAAACGCGCCTTTTATTTCAATCAACACCGCCATCGGAGTGGATTTTTATGGTAATGTCTGGGCTGATTTTATTGATGCACGCAATTATTACAGCGGTGTGGGTGGGCAACCCGATTTTATCCGTGCGCTAAATGATCCGGTTTATGGTGTGCCCATTATCGCCATTAAAAGCACAACCCGAAACGGTGAGTCTAAAATCGTGCCGGGCCATCCCTCTGGTGTGAGTTTGACTGCCTCGGCTTATGACGGTGTGGTTATCGTAAATGAATATGGCGTAGCGGATTTGCGCGGTTTGACCGCCGGTGAAAAAACGATTGCCATTGCCAGCATCGCTCATCCAAAATATCGCGACAGTTTTATGCGTTCTATTTCAGAAGATCCGTATTTTACCAAACCAAAGGATTTTCGGCTCGACAAACCGCACCGGAACGTCAGCTATTATCAAGGAGATATCAGGTTGCCTGAAATATAAATCTGTGCCACTGGCGACTGGCGCGTTTTTTCATTCCCGGGATTATTCGGTTGATGATTGAGGAATCCGGTTGATCAATATTCGGAGTATGTTTTCCAGTTGACCGGAGGGATCATCCTGCTTCTGATAACTGATGATAATATCGCTGGCGTTGTTATTGTTCAGGTCGAAAAGTTTAAGCTGATTGCCGTTCTTTGGCAATTGAATTTCAAAGTCAAAATCAGCATTGTTGGAGAACAGCTTTTCTGGTGATCCGTAATAAATTTGAAAGCGTCGCTGATCCGCCGCGCTGATCAAATCGCGGATCCCGTCGCCATTAAAATCACCGGTGAGGTCAAACACAGGTAATGATCCCCGGCCCCCTGCGGAATCTTCATTCAACGAAAAACTGAAATTAACGGTTATTTTCTTTCCCACATCAGGCTGGGCCGGATATTTTCCGGCTTCGCTCATGCGATAGATATTCACATCCATGGTCATACTTTTTGCCAACAGCATTTTGATGATGCGCATCAAACCCAGTCGAACTGACGGGACAGCCAAATCCAATCGTCCGTCGTTGTCGAGGTCGATCAGTTGCTCGTCGAATTGAACACCGGAAGCTACAATGGTTTGATCCGCCGTTGGTGACCACAGCCGCTGAGGTCCTGGCTTGCCGAGATATATCCGGATTTGGCTCTGTGGATTAAAAACGCTCTCACGCGTTGTCGTCTGGTTGACGACCAAATCAATCACGCCGTCCCCATCGATATCTTTTATATCGCTAATGCGAAATTCCTGACCCCGGCGCCGGTCGCTGGTTTTAAATTCCATATCAAATGCAACATCTGGTTTGGCGGGAAATTTCCCGTCCGGCTTTTGATAAAATAGTTGAAACTTGTCATCGTCGCCGGCGATGATGTCGGTTAATCCATCCTGATTGCAATCGGCAAAATAAAGATTATACAAGGAATAGGTTACTGCGATACCGCTTGAAGTGTTAATTTTGGTTGGTGACGGCAATTGCAGTTGACTCTGAAGCGACCAGCCGTTGGAATTGTCAAAAGCATAAATTTGCACTGAATCGAAGTTTGGAATTATGATTTCATCCCGGCCATTGCCGTTGACATCGCGAATAAACTTCCAAAAGAACAACCCGGTTCTATCGACGTTTTTAAAGATGGACGTTGCGCTGAATAGCTTTTGGGGTTCAAGGTCATATTCGTTAGCTGCTTTAAGCGAATAATAAAAAATACCGGTGGAAGTTAACAAGGCAAGCTCTTTGCCTTTATTCGGGACAATGTCGCCGTAATCAAAGATGATCATTTGGTCATCCGGGGAAATGGTTTGGATGTTTTGTTGAGAAAAGCCGGAGGAATCCTGCCAGATAATGTTTATTTGATGAGATTTTGTTGCATCGTTTTGGCTGGTGAAAGCAATAATTTCTTGAAGCCCGTCTCCGTTGAGGTCAGTTACCTGATATGTTTCAACTTTACCCGAAAAATGAATGTCAAACAGTTCAAACCGCTCGGATTGAGCCGGCGCGTTACTGTAAAGAAATAGTGTAGCTACGATAAAAATTGTCCTTAACCTCACGACAAAACATCCTTTCGTTTAAGCAATAAAATCGTCACAAAAAACCAGCATTCCTGCTATTACAACAATTAATCCAAGGTGATAGCAACATTGTAATGTACAGCGTATTACAAACCTGTGCCCGCTTTGGTACATCGTTTTGACAACCGAAGGCTGTGAACTGAGCAAGCAGCCAATGTACAAATGTTGACAGAAAAAAATTATATAACTGAGGAACTGGTGTTTAAAAGCGCCAAATGGGATTATTCAACATATTCCTTGATTCGAATCCCGCCACCAGATGTTCGCAACTTGAGCAGCGGGCCACCCCGGTTAATTTTTCCCGTCAGATAATTTGATTTTATTTTTCCGGTGACCTGTACCGGGAAATCTGTGGCAACGGAACCGCCGCTGGTCCGGGCGTCAATCTCAACGGAAACATCCGGATGCAAAAACACGGTGATACCACCGCCGGATGTTTTCAGAGAACAGTCATCGTTAATTTTATCGATCAGCTCAGCATAAATACTACCACCAGAAGTTTGTCCCTGAACATTTCCGGATATTTTTTTTAATTTGAGTCTTCCACCGGAAGTGCGAACTGAAGTGTTTCCCTTAATTTCGTTCAATGTAATGCTGCCACCAGAAGAGACTGCTTTGAGGGAACCCTCAACGTAACTAATTGAGATGCTGCCACCGGATGTTTTGGCATCTACCGGTCCGGTGAGGTGGGCGGCAGTAATTGAGCCACCCGAGGTGTGCAAATCTACCTGCCCCATGATTTTTTCAATTTCAATGCCGCCACCGGCGGTATTGATGTTCAGGTCGAATTCATAAGGAACCACAATCTCAAAAGAGACACGTAAATTGCGACGACCGAAAAACCAGCGGTTAGCGCCCCGGTATTCGGCAATCAGACTGACACCCTGTCGGCTTTGATCGAACCGTAAATCCAGATCTTTGAAAATTCTTTCTGCTTCGCGTTGGCTATAGGCTTTCGCTTTTTT
>DSAU01000400.1 GCA_011046315.1 bacterium | reverse complement strand
GATTCCGGCTAAAAACATGCCGGAATGACATTATTAGTTAAGAGTGCTGAACTATTACAAAAAAAGATTGCATTTGTATTCAATTATCTTAAATTTACAGATGAAAAAAATGAACATATTGTTTTCGTAAGATTAAGGGAACCTTGAATCGATGTACAAGCAGAAGCCAACAATCAAACAGCTCAGTTTTGAAAGGGAATGCTGGAGCAATGGAAAGCATTATGTCGCTGGTGTGGATGAGGCGGGCCGGGGACCATTAGCGGGACCTGTAGTGGCTGCGGCTGTTGTTTTTCCCTGCGGTCTGATACCTTTTGATGTGAACGATTCAAAAAAACTAACGCCAGCAAAGCGCGATATTGTTTACGATGTTATTTTGAATCGCGCGCTATCAGTGGGGATTGGAATCGTTAATGAAAAAATCATCGATAAAATTAACATTTTACAAGCGACCTATCAGGCAATGCGTCAGGCAATCGCTGCATTGGAAGTCGAACCGGATTTGATTTTTGTGGATGGGAAACAAATTCCCAATTTGAAGATATTGCAAACAGCACTGGTTCGCGGAGATGGTTGCTGTTTTTCCGTTGCTGCTGCTTCTGTTGTCGCCAAAGTAACCCGCGACCGCATCATGAATAGACTTGATCGTGAATATCCCCAATATCAATTTGCCAGGCATAAGGGCTATCCGACGAAATTACACGTCGAGCGAATTCGCCAGTTCGGGCGTTGCCTGGTGCATCGAACATCATTCAAAATAAGGACATTGAAGGAAAGTGGATAATCCGGCGCAGAAAAAACCGGCTGGCAATATCGGTGTGGAAGGTGAAAGGCTGGCGGTCGAATACCTTCGCAAAAAGGGCTATCGTATCCTTGAAACCAACTACCGCTACGGCAGAGGGGAGATTGACATCATCGCTGAAAAGGATCGCATCGTTGCATTTGTCGAAGTCAAGACGAAAAAATTTGGCGACTTTGGTGATCCCATTAACTGGATCAATCGCAAAAAGCAATTACAGATCGGCGCCATTGCCAAAGGCTATCTTTTTGAAAATCCGATTAAGGATCGCGATTTTCGTTTCGATGTCATCACACTACTTTGGGAAAAAGGCGCGTACAAAATTACCCATATAGAAAATGCTTTTTGGTTATGAATGATTTTTCGGATGAGGGTAGCAGTAGTTGAAATCATAAATTGTAGTCAACTGGCTGTGGCTGTAAAGTTGTCATGGCGCCGGAGCAGCAGGATTTGTTCTCCGAATATCAATCAACTGCGCTCCGGTGAATTAAAGACCACCCGACCAGTAACGGAACCAATCTGCAATTTATTTGCTTGACTAAAATTAAATATATGGCTATATTTACAGCTAAATCTAATTACTTGTATATTCGTAAAAAAAGGAGAGCGAGCTATGCCCCATCGGATCACTGATGAATGCACAAGCTGCGGCGCATGCGAACCCTATTGCCCGCTTGATGCAATCTATGAAGGTAGCTACAAGTACGAAATTGATGCGTCACGTTGCAATGATTGCGACGGATTAGCCAAAAATCCACAGTGCAAGAAGTATTGCCCGGTTGAAGGCGCGATCGTGAGAATTGAAGAGTAGCAAGCTATAAATTAAATACAAAGATGAGATGCATTATGTCAAAAAAAATCCTCTTGTTTTTTTTGTTTATCATTGGTTCGCCGCTTTTTGCTGCCACTGAGTTCATGTTCCTGTCGGAAATCACGCCGGGTATGACCGGAATGGGGTATTCAGCCTTTGAACATGATCGAATCGAAAGTTTCCAATTTGAAGTGATCGACATTGTTTATAATTACTTTCCCTCCCGCGATATCATTTTGGTCAAACTTTCAGGTGAACTAACAAACCGTACCGGAGTCGCCAGCGGCATGAGCGGCAGCCCTCTGTACATCAACAATAAATTGATCGGGGCGTTGGCATATCGGTTTGGTGTTTTTATGAAAGAACCCATTGCCGGGGTCACACCAATCGGGGAGATGCTGCAAATTTTTGATAAAGAGAACAAGCGAGATTTGGAATCCACATCGGTGGCTGCTCAGCTGTTCCCCAAAATGATGGATTATCTTTTTGCCGATAACAGGGCGAACTTTAATTTGCTGGATTTTTTTATCTCCACAAATCATGGTCAGCTCGAAAAAATACAGTCGATCAAAACGCCGCTCATTATGAGCGGGCTGCAACCCGGAATTTATCGTTCATTGGTTGAAAAATTTGCATCAACCGGTTTTGAATTACAGCCAGCCGGCTCGATCCAATCATCAACTTCTCCACCGGATAACGAACTAAAACCTGGCAGCGCTGTCGGTGCGGTGCTGGTTAGCGGGGATTTTGACATCAGTGCTGTGGGCACGGTAACCTATTGCAAAGGAGATCAAATTCTGGCGTTTGGTCATCCAATTTTTAACAGCGGACCGGTAAATGTGCCATTGGCAAAAGCAAACATTGTCACTACCCTTGCCAGCCATTATGCCTCGGACAAGTTTGCCGTTTCCACTGATATTATCGGAAACATTCGCCAGGATCGATCTTCCGGCATTATGGGAATATTGGGAGCAAAGCCGCCAATGATCCCCATGCAGGTAAAGGTCAATTCTCCTCTGACTGAGCCTAAGCAATTTTCTTTCAACCTGGTCAAAGATCGATCTGCTTACATCAGTTTGCCTGTTTTTACATGGTTGACGCTGGTCAATACCCTGGAGGCGACCAGACTCGGCAACGCTGATTTTGGGCTGGAATTGCAGGGAAGCATTTCAATTAACGGGCATGCTGATGTTCTGTTGAACAATTTTTACGCCGGAAGTTCGACCGGTTTTTATAGCGGCGCCGGAGTGGATATTGCCGAGGCGGCTTATGATATAGCCATGACGCTTGGGGCGCTGCTGGTGAATCCGTTCAAGATTCCGGATATCGAAAAAATTGAGCTAAATTTTACCGCAATCCCGGGAAAGAATTTTGCGGTTCTCGATAGAGTTTATTTTGACAAAAAATATGTCAAACTTGGTGATGAATTAACGGTTATTGTTCATCTCAAACCTTATCATCGCGAATCTTATATCATTGAAAAAAGAATTCAGATTCCGATCGGTTTAACTGATGAAAAAATTACTGTGATCATTGGTGGAAACAAGGAAGTCACCCAGTGGGATATGCAGACAAATCAGGCGCGGTTTCAGCTGGATGATTTTGATGCGCTGGTAAATTTGCTGAATCGCCGTCCCAAAAACAACGAGATAATTTTACAATTGAGAAAAGAGGATAGTGGCGCCGTGATCCATGGGAAGGATTTTCATGACATCCCACCGTCGATTTCCCGCGTTTTGGATCATGAAAAAGTACAAACGTCGTTCAATCCGCTCCGTGAAAAAACCGTTAGCGAATGGATTTTTTCTACACAGTATGGTATTCAGGGCGGCAGAAAATTCGATTTGACGGTCCTCCGATCTGCGGTTGATTTTTAAAGTGGGATAGTGGAAAGTCGGATGCTATTTGCGACAAGCAGAACCGAAAGTCGCTAATCAAAAAAATAATTCCGTAGCTCAACCATGTTTGGAATCGGATTGACCGAATACCCAGTTAATTTGAATCTTACAATAAATGAATTACAGGAGCACTCGATGGCAAAGCGTTTTTTTATTGGGATAATTATTTTTTTATTTTTTTCAACTCAGCTTTGGGCATTGCCCTCCGATGAGAAAACATATAAAAATCAGCAAGAGCTGATCAAGGGCGAGGCTCAAGGGATTGCAATTATGGCCGATGGAAGGCTGAGGCTCAGCAATGATGTCGGAAAAATTTTCAGCGGCGCACAGCCATTTATCTGGGATATGGCAATTGATTCTAACCAGCGCATATTCATCGCGACCGGTATTGGGACATCCATCCTCAAATTACAAAAATCTGAAAACCCGGACACCCTCGCAGTCTGGCAAAATGCTGAAGTTTATGCAATAGCACTGGACAATAAAAATCGGTTGTACGCCGCGCTCTCACCAGGCGGACAGATTTACCGATTCGATCGCAATCTCAAACCTGAATTGTGGGTAAATCTGAATGTGGCTTATGTATGGGATTTGCTTTTTGATGAGAAAAATAATTTATTTGCAGCGACCGGGGATAGCGGCATAATTTTTAAAATAAGTGCTGACGGAAAATTTTCACCCTTTTTTCACAGTGAAGAAATTCATGTTCGCTCGCTGGCATTTGATTCGAATGCGCGACTGCTCGCCGGTACTTTTAAAAATGGTTACATTTTCAGCATCGATTCATCCGGTGAAGGATTTGTAGTTCATGACTGCGATTTTGAAGAAGTCAGTCAGCTTATAGTAACTGAGGATCATACAATTTTTGCCGTTGCAATGAGCCGTAAAGAAGCAGCGGCAAAAGCAGCGGCTGATAAACCACAACCGCTCAGCCTGGGTGAGGACTTCAATCTGGAATCCTCAGTGATCTTAACAGAGCAGAAGCCAGACCTAAAAGCTCTGATTTCTGGAGGGATTATCAAAATAACTGCCGACGGTGTGGTAAAAAACATTTGGAAAAATCGTGATGATGAACCGCATTCGCTATTTTTTTCGTCGAGTGAGAAATCGCTGTATGTCGGTACCGGCGAAAAAGGGCGGCTGTATCGCATCGACCGGGAAGATGAAGTTTCATTGATTGATCGTCTGGCTGAGTCGCAGATTGTCGGGTTTTATCAGGCGCCCAAAGGGGAGCTTTATCTGGCGACATCTAATATGAGTGCGGTTTATCGAATGGAAACGGCGCTGCGAACCAGCGGTGTTTATGTGTCGCCGACTATCGATGCCGTTGCTCGTTCGCAATGGGGTACCATTCATTATGATGCTGAAGGCGGCGATGATGCTGGAGTCACATTTTTTACCCGCTCCGGAAATACCAAATTACCCAATAAAACCTGGAGCCCCTGGATTAAAGCCAAGCGCGAACAGCGATATGTTGCCATCAAGAGTCCCCGAGCGCGGTTTTTGCAGTGGAGACTGCAATTAAATAGGCGTTCTGCCACCACCGGTCCGGTTGTTAAAAATGTTCGTGTTTCCTATTTACAGCAGAACATGCCGCCGGAGATAATTTCGCTGGTCGTCCATCCGGTAACAGTACAACCGCCGCCGGCCGCTATCAGTGTTATTGATCCCATTATGAAGTCGATTAAAACCAGGGACGATTCTTCTGATGATGATCCGATGACCCGCTTACTCGGAAGAGAGATGTTACGCCAGCCCGAAAGGGACGGGTTCAGAAAGGTCTCCTGGAAAGCACGAGATCTAAACAAAGATAAATTAATATACGAGTTGCACATCAGACATCAACAAGATCGACATTGGTGGACTTTGAAAAAAGAGATTGCTTCATCACCCTTTGTATGGGACAGCCGCAAGTTCCCTGATGGAAATTATCAAATCAAGTTGATCGCCAGTGACCACCAATCCAATCCGGTTAACGCGGCTAAAACCGGGGAAAAGCTTAGCGACTGGTTTATTATCGACAATACCGGACCGCAGATAGAAAAACTGAATATTATAAAAACATCGAACGACAGTTTGCAAATAGCTTTTATTGTCAAAGATCAATTGAGCGTTATCAAGGAGGTACATTACTCAATAAATGGGGACGATTGGAACTGGGTAAATCCTGTTGATTTGGTATGCGACTCGAAGCGGGAAGAATTTGTATTTCAGATAAAAAAACCTGCTGAACGCAACCATACGTTGGTGATTCGGGCAAAGGATGACGCCAATAATGTCGGATATGGTCGAATAGTTTTCGGAGAATGAGGATGATTTCAAATCAGGAACTTGAAGATATTAAAAAGATTGTAGCTTCCAATAAAGTTTTTGTGATTACCACCCATCACAATCCGGATGGAGACGCACTGGGTTCGGAAATTGCGATTGCCGAATATTTAAGACAGCTTGGGAAACAGGTTCATATTATTAACAATTCGGCGATACCGCTGAATTATCGGTTTCTCGATGAGAACGGGGAAATTGATATTTTCGATGAGAAAAAACATGCTGAGCTGCTGGCTGCGGTTGATGTGTTTTTTATTTTAGATATTAGCGATTGGGGGAGATTGATGTCGATGAACGAAATTGTCAAAAAATCGACTGCGACTAAAGTTTGTATCGACCACCATCAGATTGATTACCAGTTTGCGGATATTGATGTCATTTATGAAGCAGCATCTTCAACCGGTGAATTGATCTTTGAATTTTTAAAGCGGGTAAATTTTCAGTTGAATCAAAAAATCGCGATAGCGCTTTATACCTGCATTTTAACGGATACCGGTTCGTTCCGATTTTCTAACACCACATCGCAAACTCATGCAGTGGCAAGTGAATTAATGAAATATGATATTGATATAAAAAAAATTCACACGTTGGTTTATGAACAAAATTCAAAGGCAAAATTAGCGCTAATGGGTGAAGCGTTGATGAATTTACATTACGATTGTAACGGGCAACTGGCATGGTTTGCGCTTAACAAG
>DSAU01000066.1 GCA_011046315.1 bacterium | reverse complement strand
GGTTTTTCCTTTAAATAACCTTTTATTATAAGATCGAGATAACCTTCGATGGTGTTAATCGGCGCTTTCAATTCATGGGCAACCACCGCCACCAATTGCTGAAACTCCGCCTTCATTCGTTCTAATTTTCTTTCTTCTGAAATATCAGTCAATACCAGAACCAAACCCGAGATATCTTTCTTTTTCTCTTTGATCGGCGCCAATGTCACCGAATAAATTTTTTGATTCTCGGCATCGAACACGATTTCCCGGTGAACCGGGCGCACCGGGTATTTTTTCTTGTTTAAGCTTTCAATTATCCAATTTTCCAATTCGGCGTTATTTAAAATACCCTGTACATGATCACCAATGCAACATGACTCTTTCATTGATAACAATTTACCGGCAACGGCATTATTCAACAACAACCTGGCGTCTCTATCAACGGCGATCAACCCCTCACTCATGCAATTGATGATTGTTGATAATCTGCTCTGCTCGGCTGCAATCCGCTCTAAATTTTTCTCGCGTTCATGCTGAAGCTGCTCTCTTTCAAGTAGCAGTTTCCGTCGCTCCAGACCTTTGCGGACGACTTTCCGCAGCTCCTCCGGGGTAAACGGTTTTGGTAAATAATCATAGGCGCCTTTTTTTAAAGTCTCAACAGCAGATTCAATGGTAGCAAAGCCAGTAATGACAATGACAATAATCGACTCGTCATAACTACTAACAAAGTCTAAAAACTCTGTTCCTTGCATTTCAGGCATCATCAAGTCGAGCAGGATCAGGTCATATTTTTTCTTCTTCAGCATTTCGACCCCGACCCTGCCGTTTTCTGCAGAATCGACAACCATGCCCTCAGCTTTCAAAGTCAACTCACACGATAACCGAATAACGTCATCATCGTCGACAACAAGGATATTTTTAACTTCAGTCATAAATTTTAAAATTCCTCTGGCCGCTTTTAGCTTTCGACATCAGATAACAAAGATTCAACGCACGGGACAATGTCCTCTATCTTTACCGGTTTTTCCATTAAAATAAAGGTCGGCAGTGTGGCGCTCACTTGTTTTAAAATTTGATCATGCCTGTCTGTTCTTTCACTACTAATAAAAATTATTACGGGTATCTTAATCATATCCTGATCATTCGTCATCATTTCAATAAAATGCAACCCAGCACTGCCGACTGGTATATTTAAATCAACCATGATTAAATCTGGTTTCAGATCGCCAATTCTTTTTATCGCCTCATCCGCATTAAAGCTAATTTCAACCTGAAAATGGTGACTTTCCAGATTGGCTTTATGTATTTCGAGAAAATCATCGTTCTCGTCAACCATAAAAATGAGCTTGCGTTCTGGCGCGACGGCTTTAGTTAATTTAGAAGAAGTCAAACCGATTTTCTGCCTTACTGCGCTCTCTATCGCCATCCGCAAATCTTCCGGGCCAAAGCTATCCAGATGATAATAATAAATTGCCTGTTTACGGATTTTTGCTTCCAGTTCTTTGGAATTCACATCGGTTTTTATGATGATCTTCATTGCCGGGTCAATATCTTTAAAAATTTGTATAACTCGCTCGATTGACATTCCTTTTAATTTGGCGTCAAGTACCACCACATCGAAGCGCTCGGTTTGCGCCCGGTGGATTGCCGTTCCCAATTCCCGTTCCATTGCGATGTTAATTTGGATGGATTTCAATGAATCGTACAAACCGGAAAACGCTTTTCCCTGATTTTTAGCGATAATCAAAACCCGACCGAAGTCTTCTTCATACATATCAAAAACCTGAGCTATCCTGACTGAAATTAAATTTTGATTCGTACTTGCAGGCGTACTACACAAAAAACATGCCAGCTTTTCGGAAATTTACACTACCAACTATTTCATTGATTTTTCAAAGGTTAAACCAAAGATAAAAAAATCAATGTTCAGATAAATTTCAACATAAACTGGGGATATTCTCTACACATTTTATTAGAGAAATTATCATTAGTATTTTTAATAGGTTATGGGTGGGGTAAAATTCTACAGAAAATCAATTTTGGACAGTGAAACTGGGGTTGCAGCAAGGATTTAGTTTCGAATATTCAAAAATAGGTTCGTTATCATTATTTTTCAATTCGATAACGCTTGAGTTTATCATATAGCGTTTTTCTATCAATACCCAGCAGTCGAGCCGATTTTGATCGGTTCCAGTTGGTTTGTTCCAGGGTAGAAAGGATATGCTCCCTCTCCAGTTGTTCGAGGCTTTTCACAGAGTCTTCCTTTTCCATGGGCTTTGATTTCAGATTCCGGATATTGGAAGGCAGACTGGGCACGGTCACCGTTTGTTTGTCCTCGATCACAACTGCACGTTCCACCACATTTTCAAGTTCTCGAACATTGCCGGGCCAGTAATATTCTATAAATAATTGTTCAACATCCCGATTGAAGCCGCTGAGGCTTTTTTTTCGTTTTTGATTGTATTTTTCCAGAAAGTGTTCAGCCAACGGTATAATATCCTCACGTCTTTGCCGCAAACCAGGGACATGGATGGGAATCACACTCAATCGGTAGAACAAATCCTCCCGAAAACCACCTTCAGCTACTGCCTGGCTTAAGTCTCTATTGGTGGCGGCAATAACCCGGACATCAACCTTGATGGTCGCGGTATCACCGACCCGTTTGATCTCTCTTTCCTGAATGGCGCGTAAAATTTTTGCCTGAATGTTCAACGAAATATTACCAATCTCATCGAAGAAAAAAGTACCGCCGTTTGCCAATTCAAAGCTGCCATGTTTGGTGGCGATCGCGCCGGTGAAAGAGCCTTTGACATGTCCGAACAACTCGCTCTCAAACAGGCTTTCCACCAGCGAGCAGCAATCAACCGTCAGAAACGCTTGCTCCTTTCGCTGACTGTGAAAGTGGATCGCTCGAGCGATCAATTCTTTGCCGACCCCGGTTTCTCCGGTAATGAGCACTGTGCTATCTGTGGGAGCGACCTTTAATACCAAATCATAAATATCCTGCATTACTGGACTCACCCCAATGATGGTGGCAACCTGTCCATCCCGGTTAAATTGAAGCGTTTTGGAAGTAGCGGTATCCTTCTTTGGCAGGTACTTGTTAAGCACGTTCCTGATCTCCGCCGGCGTAAATGGCTTTTGAATAAAATCCGCTGCGCCGCGTTTCATGGATTCCACTGCACTGTTGACGGTTCCAAAACCAGTAATGATGATCACGCGGGTCCGCGGATAGTTGTCGCGGATGATCTTCAGCAAATCCATCCCGCCCAACTCCGGCATCATGATGCCGGAGTTGGGCGGGATGGATTTGCTGAAGATCATCCGCGACAACTATCCGCGGACCCGCGTGATCATCATTACTGGTTTTGGAACCGTCAACAGTGCAGTGGAATCCATGAAACGCGGCGCAGCGGATTTTATTCAAAAGCCATTTACGCCGGCGGAGATCAGGAACGTGCTTAACAAGTACCTGCCAAAGAAGGATACCGCTACTTCCAAAACGCTTCAATTTAACCGGGATGGACAGGTTGCCACCATCATTGGGGTGAGTCCAGTAATGCAGGATATTTATGATTTGGTATTAAAGGTCGCTCCCACAGATAGCACAGTGCTCATTACCGGAGAAACCGGGGTCGGCAAAGAATTGATCGCTCGAGCGATCCACTTTCACAGTCAGCGAAAGGAGCAAGCGTTTCTGACGGTTGATTGCTGCTCGCTGGTGGAAAGCCTGTTTGAGAGCGAGTTGTTCGGACATGTCAAAGGCTCTTTCACCGGCGCGATCGCCACCAAACATGGCAGCTTTGAATTGGCAAACGGCGGTACTTTTTTCTTCGATGAGATTGGTAATATTTCGTTGAACATTCAGGCAAAAATTTTACGCGCCATTCAGGAAAGAGAGATCAAACGGGTCGGTGATACCGCGACCATCAAGGTTGATGTCCGGGTTATTGCCGCCACCAATAGAGACTTAAGCCAGGCAGTAGCTGAAGGTGGTTTTCGGGAGGATTTGTTCTACCGATTGAGTGTGATTCCCATCCATGTCCCTGGTTTGCGGCAAAGACGTGAGGATATTATACCGTTGGCTGAACACTTTCTGGAAAAATACAATCAAAAACGAAAAAAAAGCCTCAGCGGCTTCAATCGGGATGTTGAACAATTATTTATAGAATATTACTGGCCCGGCAATGTTCGAGAACTTGAAAATGTGGTGGAACGTGCAGTTGTGATCGAGGACAAACAAACGGTGACCGTGCCCAGTCTGCCTTCCAATATCCGGAATCTGAAATCAAAGCCCATGGAAAAGGAAGACTCTGTGAAAAGCCTCGAACAACTGGAGAGGGAGCATATCCTTTCTACCCTGGAACAAACCAACTGGAACCGATCAAAATCGGCTCGACTGCTGGGTATTGATAGAAAAACGCTATATGATAAACTCAAGCGTTATCGAATTGAAAAATAATGATAACGAACCTATTTTTGAATATTCGAAACTAAATCCTTGCTGCAACCCCAGTTTCACTGTCCAAAATTGATTTTCTGTAGAATTTTACCCCACCCATAACCTATTAAAAATACTAATGATAATTTCTCTAATAAAATGTGTAGAGAATATCCCCAGTTTATGTTGAAATTTATCTGAACATTGATTTTTTTATCTTTGGTTTAACCTTTGAAAAATCAATGAAATAGTTGGTAGTGTAAATTTCCGAAAAGCTGGCATGTTTTTTGTGTAGTACGCCTGCAAGTACGAATCAAAATTTAATTTCAGTCAGGATAGCTCAGGTTTTTGATATGTATGAAGAAGACTTCGGTCGGGTTTTGATTATCGCTAAAAATCAGGGAAAAGCGTTTTCCGGTTTGTACGATTCATTGAAATCCATCCAAATTAACATCGCAATGGAACGGGAATTGGGAACGGCAATCCACCGGGCGCAAACCGAGCGCTTCGATGTGGTGGTACTTGACGCCAAATTAAAAGGAATGTCAATCGAGCGAGTTATACAAATTTTTAAAGATATTGACCCGGCAATGAAGATCATCATAAAAACCGATGTGAATTCCAAAGAACTGGAAGCAAAAATCCGTAAACAGGCAATTTATTATTATCATCTGGATAGCTTTGGCCCGGAAGATTTGCGGATGGCGATAGAGAGCGCAGTAAGGCAGAAAATCGGTTTGACTTCTTCTAAATTAACTAAAGCCGTCGCGCCAGAACGCAAGCTCATTTTTATGGTTGACGAGAACGATGATTTTCTCGAAATACATAAAGCCAATCTGGAAAGTCACCATTTTCAGGTTGAAATTAGCTTTAATGCGGATGAGGCGATAAAAAGAATTGGCGATCTGAAACCAGATTTAATCATGGTTGATTTAAATATACCAGTCGGCAGTGCTGGGTTGCATTTTATTGAAATGATGACGAATGATCAGGATATGATTAAGATACCCGTAATAATTTTTATTAGTAGTGAAAGAACAGACAGGCATGATCAAATTTTAAAACAAGTGAGCGCCACACTGCCGACCTTTATTTTAATGGAAAAACCGGTAAAGATAGAGGACATTGTCCCGTGCGTTGAATCTTTGTTATCTGATGTCGAAAGCTAAAAGCGGCCAGAGGAATTTTAAAATTTATGACTGAAGTTAAAAATATCCTTGTTGTCGACGATGATGACGTTATTCGGTTATCGTGTGAGTTGACTTTGAAAGCTGAGGGCATGGTTGTCGATTCTGCAGAAAACGGCAGGGTCGGGGTCGAAATGCTGAAGAAGAAAAAATATGACCTGATCCTGCTCGACTTGATGATGCCTGAAATGCAAGGAACAGAGTTTTTAGACTTTGTTAGTAGTTATGACGAGTCGATTATTGTCATTGTCATTACTGGCTTTGCTACCATTGAATCTGCTGTTGAGACTTTAAAAAAAGGCGCCTATGATTATTTACCAAAACCGTTTACCCCGGAGGAGCTGCGGAAAGTCGTCCGCAAAGGTCTGGAGCGACGGAAACTGCTACTTGAAAGAGAGCAGCTTCAGCATGAACGCGAGAAAAATTTAGAGCGGATTGCAGCCGAGCAGAGCAGATTATCAACAATCATCAATTGCATGAGTGAGGGGTTGATCGCCGTTGATAGAGACGCCAGGTTGTTGTTGAATAATGCCGTTGCCGGTAAATTGTTATCAATGAAAGAGTCATGTTGCATTGGTGATCATGTACAGGGTATTTTAAATAACGCCGAATTGGAAAATTGGATAATTGAAAGCTTAAACAAGAAAAAATACCCGGTGCGCCCGGTTCACCGGGAAATCGTGTTCGATGCCGAGAATCAAAAAATTTATTCGGTGACATTGGCGCCGATCAAAGAGAAAAAGAAAGATATCTCGGGTTTGGTTCTGGTATTGACTGATATTTCAGAAGAAAGAAAATTAGAACGAATGAAGGCGGAGTTTCAGCAATTGGTGGCGGTGGTTGCCCATGAATTGAAAGCGCCGATTAACACCATCGAAGGTTATCTCGATCTTATAATAAAAGGTTATTTAAAGGAAAAACC
>DSAU01000496.1 GCA_011046315.1 bacterium | reverse complement strand
GGTGATATGATGCGGTTGTTTTTTCGAAGTGAACTTTTTAAGTTGTGGCTAGTTTTGATGCTATTTGCAGCTCCGGTATCAGCTCAATGGAGCTACTTTTTTGGGCTCAAGCAGGAATTTAATGATAATCCATTTCACTTTCCAATGAGTGAAGAAACATGGATTTCAACGCTCGAGATAGGGATTGAACGCCAATTCGCTCAGTTTGGAGCAGGCTATTATGGAACGGTTTCACGCTTCGACCGGATGTCGGAACGCGATTTTTATTTGCATCAACTGGCTACCTGGACCGGTTCCGATACTACCAGTTGGGGCGCTTACTTTGAACAGCGTTTGAACCGGGAAGACTTTAATATCTTTGACTATAAAGAATTGAAGCTATTTTTTAGCCATCGATTTAACATCAGTGATGTTGCTGGTACCGGTTCGGGAAACATCCAGTATAATGGTTATGACCAATTTTCTGATTTGAACAATGTCAAGCTCAACATTGGTGTCAGGTTCAATAAAAGTTTTCCCACGAAAACCACTTTCATCGCCGGCGCCTACATTGACTATAAAAATTATTTGAACCCATCATCAGAAAGCGACTTTTTACCCGATTCATTAATGATGATGATTCCCAATTACAGCGTTCCACCAGTAAACAACACTGGCATGGGCGGACCAGCGAGCAATCGTGGCGGCAGGGGGTATCAGCCAAATCGTGGGCGAGGTTATTTTGTTCAACATGCTTACGCCGATTTTGAAAATAGTTCGGTCGCCCAGTTGAGCACATATTTTCGATTGGCGCAGTCAATCACTGCGACCACCGGGCTGGCAGTACACTATAACAACCGGACCCTGATCAGCGGCGATGATCGTTACATATCCGGTATTTCAGACAGCTATAGCCGGGAGTCAGAAATTTTTAACGATCCGCTCGGCTATCAGAGCCATTCGATCGACGCTGAACTCACCAAATTGTTGCCGCTGGATATGACGTTGAAAATGTCGGCTTTTTCAACTTCAAAAAAATATTCATCGCAGGGGATTTACTCTGATGAAGAAAATTATGACACCGATGTGCTCAGAAAAGATCATTACCACAGTCTTTTTTTAAGCCTGAAAAAAACTTTTGATTTCGATTATTGGGGCGGCGGTCTGATGTCCATCAATTTGTATTTTCAGTGGATCGAAAACCAATCGAACAGCTATTGGTACGACTATCGCAATCGGCTGGGTTCGATTCAATTCCGATTTGAGTTTTGAAATAATGACTTTCCAGATCGACTGTTGAACTTGGTTTTGAGCGTATGGCATGCTGTTCAAATAGTTCAGTGCGAAATCGGCAATATAAACCAGGTTTCTTCAAGAAATCTGGTTTACAAACCGATAAACCATAAAAATAGCTGGCATTTTTATGGTTTTTTCATTAAATTAACCATCGTTCAATTAGCAGTGAGAAAAGGTCAATGTTGCAAAGACTGTTTTACATAATACTTTTCCTTTTTATTGCCTCATCAGTTACCCTGGCGCAGCAGCCGGACTCGACCAAACTAAAACCTGGCGCAAACTTTCAAAATACGGACTCTTTAAAGACTTTGCAAAAATTGGATACAGAAATGAAAAATGAGCTGCCTAAACCGCTCAAAGGATTTATTGACAAAGACGGCGATGGCATTGACGACCGGTTGCAGATGTCGGGAGGAAAAGCAAAACGAGGCAAAGGGAAGGATGTTTTTATTGATAAAAACGGCGATGGAATTAGCGACGGCAGAGAATCCGCAATCGGGCTCAAAAAGATCCAGCGCATGCGACGAAAAGGACGAAAATAATAATTCAGTTTGGTTTTGAATTCGTCTTTTAACCCAGGGCTATCCTCAACCAAAATTTTATCAACCAAACCTTTCAAGTTAACTATAATCCTACATTTTAATATATGCCATCACTTCAATGCAAATAATTTGAACTTTATCGTCTCTATCCCCCTTCAAATCTATCGGATTAAACTTTACAGCAAAATAATTTTCACCAAAAAAAAATGAGGGATCTGACCAGATCCCTCATTTTTTTGGGAGGTGCAGAAGAAAATATGTCTTATTCTTGAAACATCATTTTTCGATGCATCCTGAATTTGTCTTTAGTCCCCATTCGATAGTTACCCTTGCCACAATTGTTGAGCATTCCGCTGTCAAAAATTTTTCTTTGATCAGCATCCAGGAGTTTGCGGATTTCCATTTGATTGTTTGCGCGAATCTTCTGGATTTTTGAGCGAAGCTCACTGATCTCATCGATTTTGCCGTTGATCCTTTTGATGTTTGGATTGTCTTCGGTTTTAAGCAGCGCCAATTCAGCATGTTTGCTCTGCAGTTCACTGCGTATGGGAAGAATTTCCTTTTCCAGTTTAAGCCGTAAATCAGCTATTTTGGATTGTTGTTCATCAGTTAAATTTAATTGGTGGTAAAATTTGCCCGGATGTCCCTTTGCAAATTTTCCGCCTTTGTCCCACATGGGTTGCGCCGATAGTAATGATGCAGCGCCAAACAAAAGCACAATTGCTAATGCAAGGACAGGAATTAATTTTTTCATGACTAATACTCCTTCTAAAATAAGTTAATCAATTTACGAGTTGGTTAATTTGTAGCTGTTATTTTATTTTTACAGAATCCGGATTCAATCTCATTTTTTTTAAGCGCTGATGCCTGCTGGCTTCCCTTTCACCACCGAACATTTTTCCCATTACCAGCTTAATAAAAATTTCCCGCTGTTCCGGCGTCAGGATGGTTCGGTACAGCAACAGATTTTCCGTTGTCTTCAGATGAATCTGTTTTTCCAGATCAGTGATTAATTCAATTTTTTGATATAGTTGCTTTGAATCCACCGAATCGCGGGCAACCAGGTCAATCAATTCCATGCGATGGTCGAAAATCTGTGCTTTAATGGGCCGGATTTCGGTGAAAAGTTTGGCGCGCAATTCACCCATTTGTCTCATCTGTTCATCGGACAAGTTAAGTCTCTCCTGAAAAGATTTTCGCGGTCGTTCATGGAAACGAGTTTCAGGGCGACTTTCAGCTTTGATCCAGCGGAAGTATGCGAAAGTTACCACCACTGCAAAATTGAGCAGCAGCGAAAATATCAATAGCCATATTAAAACTTTTTTGCTCATTATTATCACCTGTCAGTTGAAGCGTCTTCTGATATCAGTGAAACGTAAATGTCGGTAATCGATTCGCCACGATATTCATCAGTGGAGTTTAGCGTATACCATTCACCGATCTCTTGCTCGGACGCTGCATACTGGTTAATGGTTGTGTGCTGGGAAAGAAACTTACCCAGATAAATTCCTGATAAAAGTGCAATAATCAAGGCGATTGCTGCCACTGCTGGTGCGGGAATCCATGATAGGATTCGCACAGCAGATTGTGATGGGACGTTTTCCGTTTCATCGATTTTTCGGGAAACTTTTGACCAGAAAAACGGGGCTGAGCTAATTGTTTCTACAGTATCCAATTTTTCCCATACGCTTTCCAGTTCCTGCCATTGCTGCGAACATTTCTGGCACTCTTTCAGGTGTTGTTCAATCGCGGTTAATTCAGCCGTTGAAAGAGCATTATCTTGAAAAGCGGACATTTTTTTGATCACATGTTTACAGTTCATGTTCATATTATCTCCCTCACTAAATTAAACCATGAAGCGAGAAAAAACTTGCGGCGGCATCAGCCAAGCCGATCAGTTAAATTTCTTTCGTCTGTTTCATTACCGTGAGCAACCGTTTTTTTAAATTTAATTTAGCACGGTGCAATCGCGACTCAACCGCGGAAATTGATATATTTAAAATTTTTGCAATTTCCTGATACGAGAGATTGTGGTAACGATATAATATGACGACGGTTTTTTGATTTTCCGGTAACGAGTTGATAGCTTGTTGCACAAGTCGCTGTTGTTCTTTCAGTTCGTACTCTCTTTCCGGGGTACTACTGCTGAAGAGGGCTTCCAGATTGTCGGATGACCGTTCGCTACTGTCGTGATGGTTTCGATCCAGTGATAAAAAAGTAATCAATTTTTTACGGCGTTGATGGTTAAGACACAGGTTGACTGCGATGCGATAGAGCCAGGTTGAGAATTTTGCCCGATCTTCGTAACGTTCCGCCGCTTGAAATACCCGTACAAATACATCCTGCGCCAAATCTTCGGCGTCGTCTTTGTTTCCGCTGAAGCGTAGACAGAAGTTGATAATCGGTAGTTTGTACTTTTCAACCAACTGTTCAAAAGCCTCCGCGTCCCCGTTTTTTACCTGTAGCATGATTTGTGCGTCAGTCATCATCGCCGGTTTCTTATGTTTAAAAAAGAAGCGCCTTTTACATTATAAAACACCCGAGCTTTAAATTTCTTGCGTTGTGTTTAATGATCGGCCTAAAAAAAATGCCCCTGGGCGTTAGCGGGGCATTTGTCTGTTAGTTAACTTCACTCTTCATAATTATCAGTTGAGTCTTCGTTTTTTTAAACTAAACACTGAAACCACCGAAATCCAACAAAGTATCTTTTCCCATGAGATTCGGTGCTTTTCGGTGTTTAAGTTAAGGCTTCGCAGCGCTATATTATTGGGGCTGATAGCCGAGCACGCGATAATTGAACTCATAATTCAGATAGTTGCTCCATTCGGTGTCAAGAATCGTTTTATAGCGAGTGCCCTCTATGGGACCCACTGGTTTTCCGTATGAATAAAACCAGTTAACAATGGGCCTGCCGCTAAACCCGAGCGCGATCCAATACCGTCCCGGAGAAATTTTGGGCTTGTCCCGGCTTAAATCAAAATCCACCCAATCATAACCAGGCCTGACTTTAATATCATCTAACGATAACATTTGACTGGTGGCAATGGTTTTGCCGGGCAACCCGTCTTCATCTTTGAGTAATTCCAGCCAGAGAAATCCGGACCCGCCAAATTTATGCAAGACCAAGCCAACTTTTCTGACTTCGAGTGGACTTTCCAGCACAAAAAGTTGAGCGTATTGAGATTGTTCAGTAACGTATTCCGCAGTTTCTACCATGAAATTTTTTCGCATCTCAAAATTCTCACCGTCAGCCTTTTGCGCTGGACCGCGAGTGGCGAGAAAATCAATGTTTTTTGGAAATTCCAGGTTCCCGAACATAAACGGTTTGGAGTACGCCAATTGTTTCAATTGCTGTTCGGGGATTTCCTTTGGTGGTTCTGGTTTTTTCACCATCGGCGTTTCACGAAATGTTGCCTGAACCGCCGGGGTGAATAAAAATTTCCGGGGACCATAATCCTGTTTGTTGGCTGCCAGATTGACGTTATCTGCCACAAAAGCCGCTTCGATGGTCTCTTCAAAATGTGGTGTGGCGAGCGCGCCTTTTACCTGTGTCCACCTGATCAGTCCATCCTGAGCCGTTTCCTCGTTGTCCACGCCGATTTCCACTCTGATAAAACGATTGCTGACAAATAACTGAGTCTGCTGCGGATCGAACGGTACCCAGCCCAGGTCCGGGAAATAGACTTCAATCCATGAGTGGCGGCCTTCAGCCATCTTCAGGGTCAATTTTCTATCGCCCATGTCAACGGTGTAGGGACGTTTTAATGTGATACCGTTTACAATCCGGGAAGGGATTCCCACTGCGCGCATCAATGCCGAGGACAGGTGCGAATAATTCTGGCAGTTACCTTTACCGGTCTTGAATGAATACATAGCGCCGTAATCTTCAGGTGTTAAAACGTAATTCATGTGATCGATGACATAGGTTAAAATTCGTTGCACCGCATCAAATTCGGTGTTGGCGCCTGCGGTTAATTCACGAGCCTTTGCCGCGATGGCTGGATCTGATGCCGGAACCTGCTTGGTTGTGGTCAAATAAGGTTTGACATCCGCCGGAAGGTTGGTTAACGGAAAGGGCGCTTTGGTCTCTAATTGACGGAGTAGGGTTTTATTATGAGCTGTCAGCGAAATTACGGTTTTAATCGTTGATCGAGGCTTTTCCCAGGAAAGTTTGATAACCTTGTTGCCGCGCTGGTCAACAAACTCCTCTTTTCCGTCAGGTCGCGGGAAATATTCGAAGTTGATATTGCTTATGGTCTGATTGTAGGTGGGTGAATTGTAAGTCTCCGGAATAACATAGCTTAGATAAAGTGTATGCATCTCCGGTTTGGGCTCCACGGTTTGGATCATTTTGTAATCGATGCGGGATTCCTGCCCGCCATTCAAAAGATAATTTTCTGCATAGGCATTAGCAACCAGCAGCAGTCCCAGGATGATGAGAATTGTCTTTTTCATAATTTCCTCTTTAAATGGGTATGATGTTTAAGTTGTTGATTGAAAAATAATTCCTTTATCTAATTGGTATCAAAGCAATATAAATTTAGAGTTGCTGGAAATGATGGTTTGTTAATTTTGTTTTTGTGTAAGCTAATTAAATTTATCCAATATGTCAAGATTTTTTTGCAATATTAAAAAATATTTATGTTTTGGCAGTCTGGAGAGGCATGGATGGAAATGCAAACTGATGCCATCGCTTTATTTGTAACAATATTAAAAAT
>DSAU01000324.1 GCA_011046315.1 bacterium | reverse complement strand
TCCGGCATGTTTTTAGCCGGAATCTCCTGAATATATGTGCAAATTAATATTTAAAAGTTCTATTATTGAGATTCCGGCATTCCGCTTCGCTCCAGCCGGAATGACAGGTGAACTATTACAAATATTTGAGGGAAAAAAGTGACGGCGCGGATGACAATGAAATTCTGGATAAATTTTTTTGTACTCTGGGAAAAAATCCGATAAAGTCAGATGCAATTGTTGCTTCGCTTTTAGCAGAAGATGATCGTTTTGTTAGAGATGAACAGGGAAGATGGTTTGTTAATAAAATTAAAATCAACCCTCCCCTTTGATTTAGGAGTTGTCACATGAAAAAAAAATATTACCAAATCGGTGTAATGATTTTCTTGGCGTTAATAACGGTTTCTGCAACACTTTCCCAGAGCAATATTGTTAAGCTCCCTGCTTCAGCCGGTCAGGCGCCGGAAATCAAAATTGTTGAATCTACCAAATCTGCGATCCGCTACCAGGTTTCCATTCCAGCTTATGAACGACTTGCAATTAGAATGAATGCAACTGAATTTGACCGGATTGACATACCGGGATTTGGCAGACTGGGTGAACCGGGTAAACCGGATGTGCCTGTTTTGGGAAAAATGATTGCGCTTCCTGGCGACGGTGAGCTTGAAGTTCAGGTCGAAAAGCTGCGTTACATTGAAATTGAAAATGTTTACATTGCCCCTGCCCAACCTCCGGCAAGAGATGACTGGCGAAGTGATCAATATCAATTGGATAGCCAGCTTTATCAGCAGGATCAGTACTATCCGAGTTCACTCGGATGGGCAGAGGATGTTAAAATCATGCGCGGCTACCCACTGACGATTTTTTGGATTTCACCGGTGCAATTTAATCCGGTTCAGCGCACAGCTCGAATTTTTTATGAATTTGAACTAGTGCTTTCCTTCGATTCTGACAGCGAATTGGTAATAGATCCCAGATTGAGCTCGCCGATCTTTGATTCTTTATTGGGATCCATAGTTCAAAACTGGAACATGATTTCAAAAATTTCAAGCAGACAGCAGCCCCAATCAGAGCAAGAGTTTGATTTTTTTACTGGTTGCGATTACCTCATCATCACACATCGCATTTTTTCTGCTGCCGCTGATTCATTAGCAATGTGGCGAAAATATAATGGATTCAAAACACGGATTGCTTATGTCGAAGAAATCGGGAGTAGCGCAGAGGAGATTAGGAGGTATATTCAATCTGCTTATGACAATTGGAATCCGGTGCCTTCTTTTGTGGTATTTTTAGGCGATGCTGAATTTGTACCGACAAATTATTTTACATTGCATAACGAAGAAGAAAATGGTTATATCGGCACCGATCTTTATTATGCCACCACCGATGGCAGCGACTATTTTCCCGACATCATTACCGGCCGTATTCCCGTGGATACACGACTGGAGGCGTTGTCGTTTGTTTCAAAGGTGATCAACTATGAAAGAAATCCGGTAGCAGATGTTTCATTTTATCAAACTGCCGCGGTTGCCGCTTATTTTCAGGACGAGGATGACTCAGCTTCGCAACGAGACGGTTACGAGGACCGAAGATTCGTGCTGACCTCGGAGGAGATCCGCGACTTTTTGATGAGTCAAAACTATGCAGTGGAACGAATCTATTATGCCAAGCCAGAAGTGAATCCCACCAATTATAATCGTGATTATTACGGTAATGGTGCTCGTTTGCCCGATGATCTGTTGCGCGACAACGGCTTTACATGGACCGGGAACGCAAATGATATTTCGAGACGTATTGAACAGGGTTGTTTTCTGCTCAGTCACCGTGACCATGGTTCGCGGGACGGATGGGGAGACCCTTCGTATCGCAATAACGATGTGAGTCGATTATTTAACCGCTCGAAATTGCCGGTAGTGCTTTCAATTAATTGTGAAACTGGCTGGTTTGATAACGAGACTGATGATGCAATCTCCGGTACTAATCCCAATTCAGAAAGTTTTGCCGAGCGCTGGCTCAAAAATTATAACGGCGGAGCAGTAGGAGTGTTTGCTCCCACGCGCATCAGCTACAGCGGTTACAACGATATTTTGGCGAAGGGAATAATCGATGCGATTTGGCCTGAGTTTTTACCTCATAGAGGACAAAATTTCCCGACTTATATTTTGGGACAGGCGTTGAATTATGGAAAAATGGTCATGGCGACCGAATATTCTGCCAATAAAACTCGGCAGATCCAATTTGAAGAATTTCATTATTTTGGTGATCCGGCGACAACCATTTGGACCCGGTTTCCACAGGACATTCAAATTGTTGCGGTGGACAGTGTTTTTATCAATCAACTGCGGTTGAGCGTGCAAACTGATGTTGCCCAGGCTTCGATTGCTTTATTACAATCCGGTGAATTATTATCATCAGCATTGACTGATGCAAACGGAGTGGCTGAATTGCAGTTTGCACCAGTTCAAAAGCAGGATAACCTGCTGCTGGTCGTTAAAAAAGAAAACCATCGCATTCAAACTAAACGCTTCGAAGTGCACCCGGCGAGAGGATTGCCTCTGGTGATCAACGAACTTGATATCCTCGATGAGGATGATAATAATCAGATTAACATTGGTGAAACAATTTATTGGAAATTGAAAATTTCAAATATCGGTAAAATTGATCAAACCGATATTCGACTGGAATTGTTGTGTGTGGATGAAATGATCGATTTGATCCAACCTTTGACTTCAATTGATGAAATTCGCGCCGGTCATCAAGCTGTCTCATCGGAATTGTCTTTTCAGGTTCGAAACAACTGTCCTGATGGAAAGTTAATCGCCATGGATTTGCGATTGACAGCCACTACAGAAACACTCAATTTTCCGCTGGATTTCAGTGTGCATGAAGGCACAGCGTTCATCGATGTCCAACCGAAAATCGTTGCCCATCGTGTAACTTCAGTGGATGACTCTGTGGTTACCAGTTTATCGGTTCAAAATCAGGGCTTTGGACAATTGAATTTTCAAATCAGAGACCAAGGTCGGCAACTGGTTACCATCGGCGATACGTTGCGCGAATGGTGGGCAAGTTCGTCCGGAGGAACCGGAAATGTTTTTCAGGCAAAAAAGCAAGTCAACTTAATGCGGTTTAATTTTTTTATGAAAGTCGTCACTCCGATTACGGCGCACTTTTTTGTTTATGAGGGCAATCAGTTGACCGGCAATTATTTCAAAAAAGCCGAATTTAGCCGTCAGATCAGCGCACCGGGAACAGGAAATTATTGGACTGGCTTTTTAAATGTTGAATTGGTCGACGGTAAATATTATTATCTCGGCGTCAGTTGGCAAGAAGGGCAGGCTTTTGTTGGTCGCTCCTATGATAGCCTGCCGGTTGAGTTTCCCTTTGCCAATCTGCAAACCGGCGTGGTAAATTTAGGAGGAGCGCCGCCAGCCGATTCGGTTCAGCAAACAATCAGCCGAGCACTGGGTTTCACCCAGCAAGTGGAATTGGGACAGGGTACATGGTTGGAAATCCCTTATATTAATGAAAAGCTATTGCCATTGGAAGCGTTTGATTTCGAGTTGAAACTTAAGAATCCTTCGGCTGAAGGAACTTTGTTCAAACAAATATTGATAACCAGTAACGATCCGGTAAGAGATTCAATCCGCGTGCCGGTTTATTTTACTGCTGGCGATGATTCTTTTAATTTGGCAATGAATTTCATTGGCATTTCCGACCCTTCCGGAAATAACAACGGCATTCCCAATATTGGCGAAGAATTCGCGCTGGATTTTGTGGCAAAAAATCTTGGCAACAATCCAATCGACGCAATATCGTTTGAATTAATGGCATCGGATAACAATATTGAAATTGCGGATGATGTTCTTTTCATCGAGGAGCTTCTGCCGGAAACAGACTGTCGTATTTCCGGGTTTCGCATCATGGTGTCCCCCTTTTGTCCACCGGATTATCAGTTTCCTTTTCAGATTAAGTGCAGCGCTTCCACGGGGCGCGAAAACAGTTTTGACTTTTCTCTGACGGTGAGGGAAGGAAAACCAATGCTTACCATTCCTCTGGATTCAATTCAGTGTACGATAGATGATTATATGGATAGCTGTAACGCAATCATTCCAATTGCCAACTCCGGTTTCGGCAGATTGATTTATCAGATTGAAAATCCAGTATGGCAACAGATCTCGATTGCCACACCGAAACCAAATTATTGGCTTCCGTTTCACCAGGGAGTAGGCAACATTTTTTTTCAGATCAATAGCGAGCAGCTACAGTCATTTTCCAGCTTTTTTCATGTGAACACTCCCGGTTCGATATTTTTCTTTATCTATGAAGGCGATTCAACCCACGGCAAGTTTGATCTAAAATTTAGCCGGAAATTGGATGTCGAACAAACCGGCGATATCTGGCTCACGGTTCCGGTACAAAATTGTACCCTTCGAGCCGGACACTTCTATTATTTCGGCAACAGTTGGGAAGGTGATATTAAAATTTCGCGGGCAAACGAATCATATTCTTTGAACTCAGCAGCCGGTATCGTTCTTGCCAGTGCTTTTAATACGGGAGGTTTTCCACCACAGCAACAAGTTGAAGTCGTTCGCCATAGTCCATTGCTGATTCCTCAAGAATACATATACGGTGTGGGAAGTTGGCTTCAGTTTTCAGCAAGCAGCGACACACTTTTTCCTGCGGAGCATAAAAATGTTGCCATTAAATTAATAGCCAGCGAACCGGACACTGTTTTATCAACCAATATCGTCATCGCCAGCAATGATCCGCATCATTGGCGTAAATTGATTCCAGTTATCGTTAACAGCCGTGGGCAAGCTTTAGCCGTTGTTGACGAACATCATCGGATTGACGCTACATTTTCATTGAATCAAAATTATCCCAATCCGTTCAACCCCACTACCAATATACAATTTTACATCGACAAAGGCGGTGATTATGAACTGATAATTTACAATATTGCCGGTCAAAAAGTTAAAACCTTAAAGGCGGAAAGGATGATTCAGGGAAATTATTCGGTAGCCTGGAACGGTAGCGACGATTTTGGATATTCGGCTGCTTCCGGAATCTATTTTTTGGTACTCAAATCAGCCAATTATCAGCTTCGTCGCAAAATTTTATTGATCAAGTAAGGTCAACCTAACAAGAAAATTTTTTGATTTATTTTTGTTGATATTTTTATGAAATATGTGTACATTGAAAAGCAATTAACACAAATAATATCAGCGTATTGAATTAACATGGGTTCAATTTTGAAAATTATCCAAAACCGGCGCGTCGAGTTTCGGGTAATTGAATTGATAAGAAATTAAATTTTTCAGATCAAAATAACATTATGCTAAAGATTAATCCCTTCTTCGGCGGGACAGTTTTTACCTTACTTAAAAATTTGACTTATATTTTTAATATCGTACTGTAATAAAAGGTTTGATGGTGATATAATGGTAGCAGAAAACGATCAAATTAGTCCTTATATCAAAAAGGTAAAAGATTGGAAATTTAGAGAAATTATCAGCGGTTATTTCGATGCTGTTTTAATGTTCAAACAACACTACCATCCCCGAAGTAAAACCAATACGATTACTTTCAGTACGCTTCGAAAAGTATGCGATATTCTGTACGATACAAAAGAAAATCTGCATTTGATTTTCAGACATCTCATCAATCCGAAGAAGCAAATTTTTGAACAGGCGCACAAAATAACTCCCAGCGAACTGGAAATTGCATTCATGAACAATGTTGGCATATTATTTCATCGGGTGATGGTTTCGCGAGAATTGAAATACCTGTTGGATTATTATGAAGAGGACAGCGGGGGATATGAGGAGTCAAAAAGCTCATTGGAATTAAATTTAAGAAAAATCGATGAGTTGATCGAGCAGGGTGTTGAAATTCTTATAAAAATGTTGGAAAATTACCAGGATAATATTTTGATAATTACATATTTCCTTGAAAACAAGAAAGCATTAACAAAAGCATTTAAAAACAGATTTAAATGCATAATCAAAATTTTGATCAAAGATCAAAAATTGGAGGACATCTATTTATCAACCGGAAAATACTATATGGCAAGTGGTTGGTACGAAAAAGCTGAACTCGCGTTCGAGCGCGCTTTAAAATCACATCCGGGTCATCCGGAGGCGAAAAAGTTATTAGATCAATCACGTAGCAATAAAAAATGAAAGAATCTGAAAATGCGACGAGAACCAGATTTTGAGAGATTGAAAATTGCCCTCAGTGGCAAGCAACCCGATTGTGTACCCTTGTTAGAATTGGCAATTGCTAATTCGATTAAAGAACGGTACATCGGCAGACCGATTGCGGATATAAAGGATAACATCGATTTCTTTAGCCAGGCAGGATATGATTATGTGCGGGTTAGCCCCAAGATCAATATGAATCCTGAAAATGTCCGACCCAAGGAGGGGGATCGTATTTCATCGCAAACCCAACAAACCTCATCCCGGGAATGGCACGCCAGCGGTAAGGGAATCATCACTACGATGGCGGAATTTGAAAAATTCCGCTGGCCTCAACCCGATGAAGTGGATTATTCCAATTTTGAACTGGC
>DSAU01000154.1 GCA_011046315.1 bacterium | reverse complement strand
GGTTATCCCGCTACCTTTAAAAATATTATGAATAATGCGGGTTAAGAATACTTTTAAAATCAGGAAGCGCTACTGAATAATTACACAATTACTTAAAAAATATTAATTTTTCTCGTGCGATAAAAAAAATCTTTTTGTAATTTCGCCTCCTGGCGCCTTTTTTGGCAATTAAGAAACGCTGAACAGGTACCATAAATAGCGAGGGGTGAGGTAACGCGGCTGTATCAAAATTTTTTGATACAGCCGCTACATTTATTTATTTTCTTTTTTCACATACTGTTCCAACCATTCATACTGTTCCCACAGTACATGCAACACCGATTCGCGGGCGCGGTAGCCGTGGCTTTCATGAGGCAGGAGGACCAATCTGACAGTAGCGCCCAGTCCTTTGAGCGCGTGATAAAACCGTTGGCTTTGCAACGGGAATGTCCCTGAATTGTTATCCGCTTCACCATGAATCAACAAGATCGGCTCATTAATTTTGTGAACGTGCATAAAAGGCGACATTTTGAAATATACCTGCGGAGCTTCCCAAAAAGTACGTTCTTCCGCCTGAAACCCGAACGGTGTCAGGGTTCGATTGTAAGCGCCGCTGCGCGCAATACCAGCGGCGAACAGGTCCGAATGAGCCAGCAAATTGGCTGTCATAAAAGCGCCGTAAGAATGCCCGGCGATTGCTATCCGTTGCGGGTCGGCAACGCCGCGGCGCACCAGTTCTTCCACGGCAGCTTTAGCGCTGGCAACCAATTGTTCGATATAACTGTCGTTGGGTTGCTGATCCTTTTCACCTATAATTGGCATGGTTGGACCATCCATTACTGCATATCCCTGGGTTACCCAGATTGCCGGAGAGCTCCAGCCTACGCGAATAAATTGATAAGGCGAACCGCTCATCTGTCCGGCAGCATCAGCGCTTTTAAATTCCCGAGGGTAAGCCCACATAAAAACCGGCAAGGGTCCGTCTTTGGAAGTGTCGTATTCATCAGGAAGGTACAGCGTCGCTATTAATTGAACGCCGTCATCGCGCTCATAGGTGATGATTTCTTTATGAATGTTCTTTAATTGTGGTGTCGGATGAGGAAAAAAAGTGAGCTGGTCGAGCCTGTTATTTTTTTCATCCTTCAGATAGTAGTTGGGCGGTTCGGTTACAGACTCTCGTCGAATTATAAAAAGCGATTTTTTCGCATCGATGATTTCAACTGGTAATTCGTAATAGGGGGGAGCGGAATGGAACAGTCGTTTGGTCTTTAATGTTTTCAACGAAAATTTATCGATGAAGGGCTGTTCGCCTTCCGGGGTTGCACCCCTGCCGATCAGAAAAATGGAATGTCCGCCATCTGCGGTTAACAGCACCCGGGCGCCGCTTTTGTTGTAAATCGTCACCGGGGCACCAGGATCAGCGTATCGGTCTTCATAACTGCGATCGATCAACAGTTTTGCTTTTCGAGAGGGGTCTGCTGGCGAAGCCGCCCAGGTTCGGGTTTGGCGGGTTCGCCACCACGACTCTGATATTAATGCCAGTTGGTCGGCGCCCCAGATGATTTGATTAAATCTGAGCGACAGTGAGATTAATTGTCGCGCCTGTCCCGAAAAAGGCGTCGCGAGAGTAAATAGTATATCACGAATATCGACCGGTTTGTTTGGATCTCCGTCATCCTGAGTTTCAACCCAGTACAAGGTCGCCGGTTTATCCGAACGCCAGCCGGCAGCTCTGGGACCGGTTCGCACGGCATTAAATCCAATAGGGATCGTTTCTGCCAGCGGGATATCCGCGAGCTCATAGAGCAGTTCTCCCTCGAGATTCCAAACTTCTATTTTATGTGGAAACCGGTAAACCGGAACGATGTAGGAATAGGGGCGATGAATAGTTTCAATCAGCAAATGTTTAGCGTCGGGCGAGGGAACGATCGATGAATAAATCGCTGGTTTACCGATGTGCTTAACCTCGCCCGATAAACTGATTAACACAATTTGCGATGTTAAATAATAGTCGAACAAGGATTCATCATGGGGGTTTTTTAATAAATCCTGATAGGTCCGCGCCGGCGCTGTCTTGCCCAGATTTTCCTGAATTACCGGCCCCTGAGGCGTGGTTTGCTGTTGCGGAGGGTCGCCCCTGTCTTGCAGGACAGTAACACAGACCAATCGCTTGCTGTCAGATAACCAGTGCAGCGGCGCGATCAGGGCGCTATTTGCATTGAGGTTTGATAACCTTCGGGCGTTTTTGGCTTGTACATCGATAATCCAAAATTGGATCTCACTTTCAATCGTCAGCGTGAAGGCAATGTGTTTGCTGTCGGGTGCCCAGCGGATGTTTTCAATTTGTCCTCCCAATGGAATGTCAATGCTCTCAGTTTTACCGTTGAAAATATTTTTTAGTTGAATTTTCGAAAAATAACGGCTACGGCTGGGTCCGTTGGTCGCCGAATTGATGCGGATACCAGCGAGACGCAACTCTGGTTGAGACACCTCAGCGATTGAAGGCAAGTTGGGCCTTTCCAAAATCAACAGCCACTGGTAATCAGGGCTAATATCTATTGTAGGGGTCGGAATAGCGTCGACAATGGCTACCAGCGATTGCGGAGGGGTTTGATAGTTTAAAGACTGGGCTGATAGGGCTAAGTAACCCATCAACAGCAAAGCCGGGATGAAGATTTTTTGAATGAATTTAAAACGTATCGCAAACATAAAAAATCTCCTCTGTTGGTTAAAATTTCATGGATTGATTACTATCAAAATGAAATATCGTCTTGAATGGTTAACGAAATCATAAGCATTAAGCATTGGTAGTATTTATGCATCTGTTTAATCAAGACATTGAAATATAAGCAATAGCAATGAAAATTCCCAATACTTTTTTGGTTTTTCTATAATCGATTTATTTTGAATTTTTAAGAAGATGAGAACCGACGTCGCTGCTAACATTTTTCTTGATCCCGCGCAAAACGACTATTTTTATAGGAAATAAGGTGGGCAATGAAGTCAACTTCCAGCAGAGCGCAAATTTGATCATTTTTCCGTGTCACAATTTGACTGTGTCACTTTTTGTGTTACCTACGCATGGAAAAATAGTGAAAAGACGGGAAAAGAAGTGATAACGTAGAAAAATAAAAAGGCTTAAGTGATTAGCTTAAGCCTTTGATATTATTAGAGTGCCAATGAGTGCCGAGGGAGGGAATCGAACCCTCATGGAGCAAGCTCCGCTGGATTTTGAGTCCAGTGCGTCTACCAATTTCACCACCTCGGCGAAGTTATTCTAAATATACAAAAATTTTGGTTAAAGTCAAGAAAAAATTATAAAAAACAATTGATGATAAAACAAAATCCAAAGTGAACAATCACCTTGGATTTTGTCTTGTGGATTGGAAGGTTAAACTCTCATGAATTTTATTTTAACATTATCATTTTGTAAACTTTGTTATAGATAATTTTGGAATCATTTCCGTGATCAACCGGCACGCTGGCAATGAGTCTTACGAAATAAGCACCTGTTTGTGCCACATATCCATCGTCGGAGATCCCCTCCCAGTTAACTGTATAGTAACCAGCAGGTTTGAGTTCATCATAGAGCGTTTTCACAGTTTGACCGCGAATATTGTAAATGATTAGTTTGATCTGCGCCGGTTCTGGTAACTGAAATTTGATATTAGTCCCGGCATTAAACGGATTCGGATAGTTTTGATTGAGCAGGAACTCTTCAATCGGTCCTTCAGAAAATGGATCGCTCATATTGTCAGGTGTTTGGGCGCGCCGGAAAAGATTATTGGAAACAATAACGATATACATTAGCTGTGCTGACTGAGCACCTGCCGCCATGTTTCCTCCCAGCGTCAGTTCACCTGGTCCAAATTGTTTTTTCCATAAATCCATGGTAAACTGGTACTCAATTTCAATATTGAGTTCAGTTTTAACAAAATTTGTTTTCAACCAATTTGGATAAGAGACAGCCCGGCTATCATAACCGATGTAAACATCAGCAGAATCGTTCAATTCAAAGTTGAAGAAATTTTCGAGAGTCGAATTGCTATCTGCTAATGCTGTACGAATCCATGGGTTGCCACTTAATCCTTGCGGTATTTTTGTCACTTGATAATTTTGATCGACATAACACATACTACCAATGTTGATATAAGACTGCTCATAATTCGAGTGATTATTTACATCGAACAGTGGAACCGTTGTCGGGTCAAATTTATAAATAAACGATTGTTCATCTATGACATTAGGCGGTGAGGCGTAATCGCAGATGTTTGAAACAGTTAAGCTGTACTCAATATCGGGTTGGTGTTTTGCTGTATGTAGTTTTAATAACTGCAAACAGGTATCGACCGACACATTGTATATTTTTACAAACGGATTAATTGAATAGTTGGTTTTGTAAGCTGCGACAGTTGTATCAATCGGTTCATTAAAATAAATTTGTAATTTATAAGCATTAGAAATCTCAAATAGATTAACATTGGGTGCCTCAGAGTCGATATATATATAGCGATAATCCATGCTGGTTAGCGGCAGGATCGTATTGGGCGTTTTCGCCTGATCTTTGATGTTGTTTATTGTCAAGGTATAAGTTTCGCCGTCGCTATGTTGACTGGTCCTCAGATGAACTTCGCGCTGATTAAATTGTAGCATCGCTGTTTTGATGTCAACGTCGTTATTGATCTGATAATTATCAATCTGGATTGCTGAAATTGAATCAATTCTTTCTGTAAACTTAACCACAATTGTCGTATCGTTGACAGCCTCGACATCGGTTAGTGAAGGCGGGATTTGATCAATATATTGATAGTGAAAATTTGTATTCGGTTCAACAGTATTCGGTTGATTGGCTCTATCTTTGATATTATTGATGATGAGCGTATAATGCTCCTCATCATGAGGGGTCGTTGCCAATCGAACTGTTTTTCCGTCACTATTGAGCGCCACCGTCATTACTGTAATACCCATTGAAGAGGAACCCATACTGAACTCGTTTGTTTTGTTAGCTTTTTTTATGGTGAGTTTTTTCTGCAATGATTCCACTTGTTGCCGATTGGTCTCGTTAAGCTGATAACCCAGTAAAGGTAACTGTGAGTTGTTACCGCGATAAATTTCATAATTCTCGATATTTAACACTGATGATTCATCAATCAGTTCATCAAATTCGATTTCTATATGCGATTCATCACTCATGTTTATTGATGTGATATTTGGTGGAAACGAATCCACGAATTGATATGTAAATGAAGTGTTCGGAGCAACAAAGTTTGGATTTTCCGCTCTATCGCTGATCTGGTTCAGAAAAATTTGATAGTAATCTTCGGCAAGGTGCATACTAGTTAGCAGTTGGACATCAGTTCCGGAATTGTCCAGATAAACAGAGTCAATCTGAATACCATTAGTAATTTGATAATTCGATTTATTTTCAGCAGAATTTGGCTCAACCGGTTCGTCGAATTGTAAGTCTAAAGCATACGGACTTAATACATTAACATTGAGCAGTTGCGGCGGTTTATTATCAATATATTCATAATAATGAATTGTCTGGTCGGCAATTTTGTTTGGAGGATTTGCTCTGTCTAAAATATTTTTCACCATTAATTCATAAACTCCTGCCTGATGACGTGTAGTTACCAATGAGACGGTTGCCTGGGACTGATCCAAGCGGGCAGTTTTGACAATAATGCCTTTATTAATCAGGTAATTGGTGATATCTTCGGCTGATTGTTGATCAACAGGTTCAGAGTAAGTTACAGCGATGAGAGTATCATCAACCACAGCTACCGAATCGATCGATGGTGGCGTAATGTCCACGTATTTATAAGCAAAGTAACTATGAGCCTGAATAGTGTTTGGATTCGCCGCCCGGTCTCGGATGTTGTTCACTACCAAAATATAATTACCCGGTTTATGAGAACTGGTGAAAATATGGACAATGGATGAATCCGAGCTGATTGCAGCGGAATCGATTTTTATGCCGTTGTTAATTTGATAATTGGAAATGGTTTCAGCGGAGCTTTGCTCTACTAATTCGCTGAAATAGATATCCACTCGATTTTCGATCAGCGCTTGTACCATCAAAATAGATGGGGGAGTGATATCGACATATTCATAATCATATTTACTGCTATCGGCGATGTAATTAGGAGATTTGGCTTGATCTTTTACGCCGTTAATAGTAAGGGTGTAAAAACCTGGGATATGGTTAGTGGTATGGATGCGAACCAGGGTCATATTAACATCCAGACGTACTGAATCAATTTCAATCCCTTTGTTGATGGTATAATTTTCTATTGATTCTGCTGAAATTTTGTCTATTGGTTCGCTAAAATTCACATCGACTCTATTTTCAACCAGAGCTCGAATCCGGTTCACCGATGGGGGCGTTCGATCAACATAATCATAAGAAAAACTGGAATTAGGTTTAACCACATTTGGGGCATTCGCCCGATCTTTAATGTTGTTGACCATCAAACTGTAGCCCTGCTCCAAATGCGCCGAGGTCGCCAACTGCACTGTCATCAGATCGGATGCCAGGGTTGCACCGTTAATGGTGATTCCACCGGAGATGATGTAGTTG
>DSAU01000091.1 GCA_011046315.1 bacterium | reverse complement strand
TAATTTTATCATCGTGTTAACTGCATATCCCGCACTCTATTTTTTATCCCCGACCCACGATTTTATTTCAAGCCAATGAGACACCCTCGAAAAAAAATAAAAAATTTGTTGATATTTACAAAAAAGATTGTTATTTATAATTGAATTAAACAGAGCTTTATCTCGACCTTGATTTGAAAAAATTCACCTTGGATTGGAAGCAACGCTTAATAACACTTTCATTTTAGGCAGTGGATATAAATTCGGCTTCGAAAATGAAAATTTCTGTTTTGGCGGAGGATTGCGCTTTCAGCTCGGCGGCTATAAATTGCGAACTGATTTTTCTTACATGAACCACCAATATCTGGACTCAACTGTTCGCTATTCTTGGACTATCAATTATTAAAACAAAAATATCAACATCCCACAACAACAGGAAAACAATGAATGTTGGAAAAAAAATCGCTCTGGTCATGATTTTGGTTTGGTCAGCCTTGCTGCTCCCATCGCCGCTGCCTGCGCAAAATCAACCATTAACGCTAAAAATATCATCCGGATTCCATTTTCAAAATGACAAATACCGGGTTGAAAAAGCTTCCGGCTTTGGGGTCAGCGGGCAAATGAATTTTCGTCTGCTGGATCACCTGTATTGGAATTTTAAAATTAATTACCACATATCCGGTTTAAACCAAAGCGATATGCTGGATGAATGGCGTTGCGATTGTTGGGAAAAAACCTACGTCGACTTTCTGCCTGGCGCTGACGTACAAATTGTCAATCAAACATTCAAATGAGGCAATATTCGTTTCTGGATGCTTCCGGAAACGCACATTAATTATCATTCAAAATATTCTTTATCACCCGAAAGGAGTTTTTGATGCGATTTTACCGTTATCTGGCTGTTGTTTTCGCGGTAATGCTGTTTGCTGGCTGCACAACTCAAGGGACAAAAAGGAGTTCTGACCGTTTCCCCGGCTCTCTTTATCAGACCCTTGCCATGAGCGGTTGCCGCGTGATAACGATCCCGGAGTTGACCGCGAGTCTTCCCCGGGTAGCGATCAGTGTCGGTTTCGATATTGATGATACAGTCCTTTTCTCGTCACCGGCTTTCTACTATGCAATGACAAATACCGATGGACCTTGCAGCGCCAATCGATACGGCGACCATCCTTTGAAGTCAAACCAATTCTGGACTGATCTCAGCACAGATCTGGACAAGTTCAGCATCCCCAAAAAAATTGCCTTCGAAATCATCAACATCCACAAAAGCAGAGGCGATACAATTTATTTCATCACAGCTCGCCATCGACCAGACACCGGAGCGAAACCACTGACCAATCGGCTGAACCATATTTTCGACCTCTCAAATTTGCATGAAGTCGTGTTTACCAACGAACAACCAAAGACCGCAACGCTCAGGGAGAAGAACATTCGGATCTATTACGGGGATTCTGATGGCGACATGCGAGACGCTCGTTCCGCGAATATCCGGCCGATTCGAATCGTCCGCAGCCTTTTGTCAACCAAATCGTCAACAACCAATTACGGCGCATTCCAGGAGGAGGTAATTTACAATTCGCATTACTGATGTGCATGAACAAAGACAGCTAACCGAAAAATCTCGCTGAATGTATTCCGACAGAAGGGGAGGCTGTCTGGAAACCGTGATATAATGATTTATTCAGCCAGTTTCAGTATGTTTTAAATATGAAAGTAATCGCCAATCTGATAGTTGCATTGAACAGTAGTTCAACCATTTTTTTCAATGGAAAAGATCTCTGTTCTGCCCAATATTTTTGTCGATTAACAGTCAACGATCAAACAAGCACCCAAAAAATAGTAGTGGTAAAATAGCATGCACGAAAAAGCAAACGGACAACTGGTCAGAAAACTCAACGAAAGTCGGGTACTCAATTTAATCAAAGAAAAAGGCGTCATTTCCAGGAACGAGTTAGCCAGGCAGAGCAAAATTTTCAAAGTCGCCATTTCAGAAATTGTCAGCCGCCTGGATAAAGCCGGATACATTCTCGAAATCGGCAAGGGAAAATCCACCAATCGTGGCGGCAAACGGCCGATTTTGCTCAAACTTAATCCAGCGGCTGCCTATGTCTTCGGTGTGGAGATCAAGCGCAGCCGGACGAACATTGCCCTGGCAGATATTGAATCCACCATTCGTGAAATCTCTACTTTCGAATATGAACCCGGGCTTCCAATGGAATATGGTCTGGATCGGATCATTCAAATCATCAATCAACTCATGGAGAAGCACCGACTGGATCGTCGCCGACTCAGGGGAATCGGCCTCTGTCTTCCCGGCTTTGTCAACTATTCAAAGGGTGAACTTTTATTTGCTGAAACACTGAGCGGCTGGGCTGATCGACCGCTGGCGTCGCGATTTACCAGCCACTTCCGCGCACCCACGGTGCTTGAAAATGATGTCAATGCGATCACACTGGGAGAAAAAATACTTGGCGCGGGCAGGGGAAAATCCAATCTCATCTGCATTTGGATCGGCGAAGGGATCGGCGCCGGCATTATTATGGGCGGACAGCTCATTCGCGGCGAAAACGGCAACGCTGGTGAAATTGGCTATATTGAAATCGGGCATTTTGTGGCGGTTAAAAATCAATTCAAAAATCTCTACCGCAATCAAAAATATTACGGCGAAATACTCTCGAATATCAATCTGTTTCGGGCGCTGAACGATAAGCTCGGTAAAAACTATCCGATCTTGCCGGGAAAAATTGACCAGAATGCGTTGAAAAAAATGCTAACCAAAGCCGAAAACGGCGCGCCCGGCGCCATCGAAGTGCTTGATGAATACGCTTTTCTGATCGCTATTTTGTGTATGAATTTGATCAAAACCATGAATCCGAACTTGATTATTCTCAGTGGTCCGGTTATAGAAAATTCCAATTATCTGCTGAAAAAAATCCGCAGTCTCGTCAAGCAACGAATGGTCAACATTCCTTTTGAAGCCAGCACCATCGTGGTCGGCGATTTGAAAGCCGAAGCCGGCGTAAAAGGAGCTATTACTATGGCGCTGCAGACAATTTTTGAACCGCCGGTTACCCAAAGCAACAATCACATTAATTTACCCGCTGAAAAATTTTACAGCGACTGAATGAAGTGCTAATTGGTTGTCAGTACAGCTCTTTCCCAATAACAAACACCGCATTCGTGAAATAAAAACATCGCGGCAAAAAAATTGCCTGTTATCGATTCCAGAGAACGCGAAAATAAACATTGGCGGATGCACACAATAGTGGTGGAAGAATAAATAATTTTGTAGGTGGTTAATCATCAATTATTATTAAGCTATCAGCTTTTTGTCTGATAGATTCTTCTAATTCACTTTTACTTATAACCATTTCATGGAGGTTTTACCTGCGGAAAAGTATTAGCATTCTTCTCGTGCTCTTGGTAACAACCGTGTTCGGACAGATTAACACGGAATGGGAATTTTCAGCATCGCAAAGCAACTATCAACTTTGAACAGGAACAAGACCATTTCGGTGACATGTTCAGCGTATACGGCAGAGTGGATGACAACTCGGTTCGAATTTACACCGCAATCAGCAACGGCAACAAAATAGCCAAATTCACAACCGAAGCCTACGGCAACAGTTACACAGTTACGATGTGGAAATAATCAATCTATACAGATGAAAACGTTACAATTAATAACAACAGCACAATTTTGTAAATGTTCATAACAAACTTCTCCCTATTCAAATTAGGTTAAAAAATGCTTGTTTTTTTGGTAATGCAGAATTGGAGATTCGTGATCCATGTTTCTCGTGAAATTCCGTAATCAATCAATGACCTTTCGCTTTACCATTGCCAACAAATAGATTGCTGTGGATAGTTAACATAACTCTTTGTATAAAATAACAAAAAGGTATGTACCGGACTATGGAAAGCAAAAAATTTAACACTGAAAAATGCTGAAACTTGATGAAAAAAAATAAAAATCACCTCAGTACCTTTTGGATTTTCAGAGCTTAATCAAAATTAAAAAAAATGTTTTCTCGGATAATGTCGAAACTCAATTATCCCTCACTTCAACAAAATCATTTTCCGAGAAATGCGCTCCGAATCGGTATGCAGCCTGACAAAATACAAACCTGAACCAACAATATCGCCCTGCTGATTTTTACCATCCCATATCAATTCAAGTCTGCCCGCACTGACAGAACCGGTATGTAGCTTTTTAACTAATTTTCCCTGAAGATCATAAATACCAATTTCAGTCTTTGCCGATTTTAGCACCTGAATCGGGATGGTGGTCGATAGATTAAATGGATTCGGGAAATTGGGCAGAATTTCAAAGTTATGCGGCAACGATTGTAACGCGCCCTTATCATTCACCGATTGCTGATACGATTTATTCATGCGCCGGTACATTACCCGATAAGGTGGAACATCGCCCTCTGTCCAGACAACATCAAATATATCCCAGCGAAATGTTTTATAACAGACGTTTGGATAGTTGGCGCTGACATTCTCTTCACTGACCGGCATAGAGGATGCGTGAAATTTGCCGTCCGTATTTTGTCCGTAATAAATTGTTCCGTTATCGACCCAACAAATTGCACAGGATCGAATATGAACATCATCGACTGTCGGCATGGGATCCTGATTTGTGATAATGGTATCTGAATCAATAATCTGCATCCCTTCAGAAGTAATTTCTGCCAACGATGTGATAAAAAGGTTTTGGTCTTTTGTAGTATAGGCGAGTACCAGGTTAGCACTAAAAAAGTCGTCCAATTGATAACCTCGAACTGAAACCGACTGAATGTTAACATCAGTGAGGGGAGCCGATTGTCCGAGACCAAGCATAATTGAAGATGTACCTTCTGTGATTTTTTCAAAAATGCTTCCGTAACCGATGTAATTTGTTTGTTGTGAGTAATCATTGGTGGTCCAGAAAATAAGAGTCAGATCAATATCAAACTCAAGATCTCCGGCTATCGTTGGAAAAATCGAGTTGCCGCCATTCAAGTTCAAACGAAATTGATTGGACATCGACTGTGAAAGCTCATTGTCAAATGTTTGGGAATAAATGTGAAATAATCCATCCGATTGATCTTTTGCCTGCCATATCAAATGCACGCTGTGACCGGTTACTTCGATGCCGGGATAGTTGATTTCAGTCATATTTTCAATTGTAATTAGCCGGGGCAAATCATTATTAGCCCAGTTGTCTGAAGCTGGTTCTAAAAATGATACCGCGATTGATTCGCTATCTTCGTTGATCCAGCAACCATAAATTCTGTCATTTTCAGCGACGGTTAAAGAAGGCAACGAACCATAAGCAAGAATCGCCGGATTTGACCAATTCAACCCATCATCACTGTAAGCCCACATTACAACCGGTCGCTGCTCCAGGCTGTCCTGATAAACAACAACCCGGCGGTCGAATGATGTCCGTGCAATTTTGCGACTATTATTGAAAGCCGTGGCTATGGGGCTGGAAGAATGAGCGACCTGAACAGCCTCATCGGCAATTGAGGATGAAGTAACTAACAATAGCAATAAAGTTGTAAAAAAACCAGACAGGCTCCTCAGACTAATAATCTTTCGGGGGAACGTTTCTTTAATCATGACAAAACCTCCTCATTTTTTATGAATGTTAAGTAACTGACAAATAAAATAATCGGGGGTTGAAGGAATAGCGTAAATTTTGTAATTAACTCACCCGATAAAATTGTAAAAAAATATTTACTTTGACCAGCTAACCAGCGATGTATCTCCCTTCCTTTTTAATAAGACATTTTGATAGATATTTTAATCAGAGCTAAAAAATACTGGCCTTTCATTATTTTTGACGGTTTATGTTTATCCATCGTTCACCACTAATATATTATAATTTATCAGAAAAATATTGAAAATGAAATGAAAAATTTTTGTATTTTTTTTAATTAATTCAATAGACAAAATCCCAAAACTCAAATCCCAAATGACAAACAAATTTCAATTCCGAAATCTAAAATCCAAAACCATAGCTGTATATACAAAATAATTTTTTCAAAAAAAAACACTAAATAAGGGTAACAACTTTTTGCTGATAATTAGTTAATTCATTGACACGTTCCTTGATATAATTAATAAATTGATATTTAGTTTCCAGAGCCTGTCCGCCCAAATTCATGATGCCCTGGTAAGTTTTATTTAACAAATTATCTCTTTGATTTTTAAGTTTTTTGTTGAGAATTGAAACGATCGCTTCATCGATCTGTTTTTTAAAGATAGTAATCGTAGAGCGAAACGCTTCGGGTAAATTAAGTTCACACTGAATGGCCGCCAGCATCGCCAGATGCGGTTGTTGTTTCAGCTGCTGTTGTTCCTTTTTTAGTGCTAATTGGGTGGCGATTTGGGCGCGTTGTTGTTTGGCATCCTGATCTAAGGCATAGCGCCGACGAGCCGTTTTGGTTCAATGTCTCAGCCGCTTGCAGCACTAATGCAATTTCTTGTTTATCATAGCGCAGTAAACTGCAATACAGGCATGTCATTGCGAGGAGCGAAGCGACGAAGCAATCTCTTAAATATTTGATAAGATTGCTTCGCTCCGCTCGCAATGACATGCTGACTAAAAAC
>DSAU01000353.1 GCA_011046315.1 bacterium | reverse complement strand
GTATTAGTTAATCACATACTGAAGTTACACGAACAGCTGGCTTTGGAACAAGATACTTTCACTCGTGAACAGATCCAGCGCCAAATCGCCGCCACCGACCGCCAGATCGACCAAGTGGTGTATCAGCTTTATGGGTTGACAGAGGAGGAGATCAAGATTGTGGAGGAGGCTGTTTGAAAATCGCCTGCGAATAAATCCGCAGGCTGGAATTGTTTCGTTTAAATTGCATCAACCACGTTTCCGAATTCGGCGATCGTTTTATCCACTTTTTCTTTTTTGAAAGGTATTTTCACCAGCGGCTGCCAACGTGAGAGCTCATGCTGGATCCGCATCGGATCATTCGATTGAATGGCAAGCTTCAACGAATTTGGCAAAGCTGTGGAAATAACCGCGGTGTGGTCCACCTTTTCGCTGCGCAATTGCTGCCAGATATACGCATAGATATCAAGCTGCTTTTCATAGAGCTCGATATTCGAGTGAATATAGTCAAGACCATGGGTTTTAATATCGTACATCCAGGTTTTTTCAGCTTGTTTAACAATATCGACTACTCCCCGGATGGTGAAGCTCCTGTGGATGGAAACCGTCCGGATCATGATAAATCAACCATCGCCTTGATCACCCCATCTTTGTAACCGGAGGCTAATTCGTAAGCTTCATTGGTTTGCTCCAGTGTAAAGCTGTGCGTCACCATAAAATCCATATTTACGGCCCCCGACCCGATCAGCTTTACGGCTTGTTGGGTGCAGTTGTTTTGACGACGGACGTTCTCGATGCTGATCTCTTTTCTGCGCAATTTGCTGATGTCAAAACTGATTCTGTCGTTTTCAGGGATGCCGACGATGATCAGTTGCCCGCCCGGGCGCAATAGGTCTATCGCCTGGTCCAGCGCGTCCTGATCGCCGCAGCACTCGAACACTGCGTCCAGCAAATTTGGTTCGATTTGGGAAATTTCGCTGAGGATGTTCTTTTGCAGCGGACTTCCCACCCAACTGGCGCCATGGTTTTTGGCAGCTCGCAGCCGGTTTTCGATTTTGTCAGTAACAAAAATCGACTCTATCCCCCGATTGCGGCAGATCAGCAGCACACTCAAGCCGATAGGGCCGGCGCCCAGAATGGCGATTTTTTTCATTGCCGCGGTTCCTGCCTGGCGCAAGGCGTGAATTCCGATGGACAATGGTTCTGCGAGCGCTGCTTGTTGCCAGCTCATTTCAGGATTGATAGCATAACAATTAATTTCCGGCAAAACAATAAATTCCGATAGACAGCCAGGCAACTGTCCGGGGTAGCCCAAAAATTGTAAATTCAGGCAGGTATGGAAGTGCCCCATTTTACACTGGGGGCATTGAAAGCATGAAACCGCGGGATCCACAGCGACCCGATCGCCGGGAGTCAGACGGGCGACATCTTGTCCGATTTCCGCGACTTGGGCTGAACATTCGTGCCCCAAGATGAACGGATATTCCACGATTTGATCGCCGATTTTTCCGCCGCTGAAATAATGAATGTCGGAACCGCAGATCCCGACGCTGCGAATCTTTAGCAGCACATCGGTCGGATTTCTCAATTCTGGCTTCGGTATTTCGCGAATTGATAGCTTGCGATTGGCTGTCAGAACCGCTGCTTTCATTTTTCTCCCTTTAATTGTGATTGGCAACATCGTTCCTCAATAGCAGTCGCTGTGTTTTTCCGCAGCTTGACTCAGTAATGTTTTCAAAGCCACATTCCCACGGATCGATATTCGGGATCAATCGGAAAAGTCATTAAATAGCATAATCAGAAACAAAAAATTTGTGAAATTATCAATTTGGTGGTTGGTTTTCTCGGTGGTTAATCAGCAAACAATTCAAATCTCAATCCAACGTTGTTCACGAAAACTTTTCAGCGCCGCTTCCACAATTTGCATTTCCAGATGGCCATCAGTGAAGGTGGGAAATTCCGGTTTGTCCGACAGCGTATTCTTTCCTTCACGAATATAATCGTACACTTTTATGAACATGTTTTTGAGGACATCGGCATAGCCTTCGGGATGGCCGCCCGGATAATGGGCGAACTGGCGCGCGCTTTCATCGAGCAGAGACGGGTCTTTGATGATAATTTCGTTGGGTTTTTGGCGATAACCGACCCATAATTGATTGGGTTGCTCCTGATCCCACGCCAGCGCCTTTTTGCTGCCATCGATTTCAAACCACAACCTGTTTTTTCTGCCGGCGCTCAACTGCGACACCGTGAAAACTCCGTGGGCGCCATTTTCAAATTGCAGCAGCATCGATCCGATATCTTCCGTGTTGATGGACAGCGGCTCAAATTCTGTTGGCGTACTCGTTTCTTTCCCCTTGAATGTATCCACTGGCTGTTTTGGTCGCTGCCGTGTTTTGTGAATCGTTGTCAAATCGGCAAACACCTGCTTGATTTTCAAACCGCTGATGAACTGCATCAGATCGCACCAGTGCGAACCAATATCGGCAATGACGCACGATTCGCCGCTAATGTCCGAATCAAGCCGCCAGTTGTAATCCGTGTCAAAATAAAGCCAGTCCTGCAAATAATGCCCGTGGATCAAATAGACATCGCCGATTTCATTTTTTTGCACCATTGCCCGTGCCTGCTGTATCAGCGGATAAAAACGATAGTTGAAATTTATCGCATTGATCACTTTTTTTTCCCGTGCCAGTTTCACCAGCTCAGCCGATTCTCTCGAATTGAGCGTCAACGGTTTTTCGGAAACCAGGTGCTTTCCGGCTAAAATCATGGCGCGGTTGATCTCAAAATGAAGATTATTGGGCGTGCAGTTGTGAACGACTTCGATTTGAGAATCAGCAGCAAGTTGTTTCCAGTCGCTGTAAGCTTTGGGGATAGCGTGCATTGCTGCCAGTTGTTTTGCCCGGTCGGGACGACTGGAAACGACTGCTGCTATTTCCACACCAGCTATTCGTTTTAAAGCTTCAATATGTGCTGGACCGATAAAACCGGTTCCGATGACGGCGGCTTTGATTGGTTTCATTTTAATTGTCTGATTTTATTTTCAAAACAATCTGTTATATTGATCATTTTGGTGAAAACTTATTTGGAGAAAACTGTTAAATTTTTCTCCTTTTAGATTTATCAATTCGACCGCCGGGTTCATGGAAGCGGCAAATTATTGTACAGGTGAACTTATACAAAAATTCTATTCCGCGGTTTACGCGTAAAGTCGCACCAACCGGCTGTCTTTATAATAATGTTTCAAAATTTGTTGATATGGGATATTTTTCATTGCCATAACCGTGGCTCCGACCTGGCACAATCCCACGCCGTGTCCCCAGCCGCCGCCTTTGAGGACGAACCTGCTCACAGTTCCGTCTGCCGCCATTTCTTTTTCGACGTAAAAGCATGAGCTATAAAGGTGGCTTTTGGACAGGACGCGACGGATTTGCAATTCTTTGCCGATTTTGAGCGACTTTTTTGATCCGACCAGATTGATGTAAATCAATCGCCCGGATTCTCCGCGTTCCAGCGGGACAATATCTTTCAACTCACCGATATCGTCGCCGGTTTTTTGGCGAATCAATTGTTCCAGTTCCTGGCGCGGGTAGCTGACAGTCCAGCGAAACAGGTTTTGGGTTGAGTATAAATTTGCCAGGTTTTTGGGCAGCGGGTGGAGTTCGGTGTTGCAATACGCCGGCGCTGAGCTGTCGATCAGCTTTTTGGCGCTCTCCTCGGAATTCGCCGGGAAATCAATCGGTTGATCGCTGTCAATGCCAGCGACCATATATGGAATGCGCCGGTTTTCCCAGACATTGTGATAGGCTTCCATAATTCCGCCGCAAATTTTTGAATATCGTGAGTCACAAACTTCGTGGCCGTACATCAAAACTTCGCCCCAGCTATTTTCCACAGCCTGCCGCGAGATTTCCTGCTCCCGTTTTTTGCCGTGGTAGCATTGACAGTGGTCGTCGGAGCAGAGGTGAAAGTTGGCGTTATAATGATGTTTGCCCATGGTGGCGAAGACTGTGCTGCGGGCGACGATAGTTTGGGATTCGAGCAGTCCCAGTGGGCAATCTGAAGTCATCTCCGAGGAGTTGACGCTGACCAGATAGCTTTCGATGTCAACTTCGTTGATAACCGTCAATTTACCCTGATTGTTAAAACCCACCTCAACAATACCGCGATAGTCGAGGTCTTCCAGTTTCTGCCAGTGAAATTCAATTCCAATTATAATATCAGAGACAGTGATGTGAGTATTATCATCCACATTTTCCGGGATAATTCTGACGGTGTCGCCCAGATTTTTTCCTTCCATTTCAATTTCACCGCCTGCCGGCTCGATAATTTTTTCGACCACCACAAATTCGCCGGGATCGGCTTGCTGCTGACGAAACGCTAAAGCAGCCTCACGCGTATCAAAATCGCTGATGACAATCCAATATTCACGGTTGTCGATCCTGTGGTTATTGATTTTCATGTCGAGACCCACTACCCGCAATGAAGCTTGCTGGTGTTGAGCGCGCAACTGGTCTGCTTTTTGTTGTGCCAGCTTGATATCTTTTTCAATAGCCGCTCGAAGTTGGTAGCGAATTTTAGCCGGTATGCCGGTGCGGATGCTGAGCTTGTGATGCTGATTTGCCTGACCCGTCTCAAGGACTGTGCCATTTTGATCTTGTAATTCAAAGTTGGTGTTACATTGAAAACCCACGCTGTCTGCAGATTGCAGAACACCGATTCGGATTATTGGCGCTGAGCTGTTCGTTTTCACTGAAAACATCTCCTTAAATTAGTCATTGTATTCATAAAATAATTTCATTCCCCAAAAAGTTGCCGCAATAGCGACAATCAAAATAGCTGGATTTATAAAATCATTTTGCAGGTACCATTGAATGTTTTGCTGCGGAAGGTTGGTAAAGGTCAGCGCAATCGCATTATTAATCAAATGAACAATGACCGGTGGAATAATACTGTTGCTTTTCCAGGCAATGACACCCAAAATGATTCCGAACAAGGTGAATTGAATCGTCCCCCATGGGTTAAGATGGATGATCGCGAACAAGAATGCCGTCGCCATCACCGCCCGGGTGACATCCAGATGATTCTCAAAACTGACCTGGACAAAACCACGAAATAGCATTTCTTCTAAAATCGATGCCAGAAAAACGGCTGAAAATACAATAATAATGAAGTCGCTAACGGATTGGATTTTTAACGCTTCCTGCATCGCCTGTTGCAGAGATTCCGGCATGGGAAGCACCAGTTGGACAAGCCTGTCGATGCCATCGATGACCACAGAGAATGACACTCCCAAAATTATACTGGCAAAAATAATTTTTGAGTTGACAGGATGAATCCGAAAAATAGTTAGAAACGGCAGACGCTGTTGAATGACAAAAACCAGCGCCGGCAAGATGATGAGTGCTTCCAACAGAAACAACCAACTGGACGCGCCCAGCAACGCGCCGATTAGTCCCACCCCAAAGGTCAGACCGATCGTCGCCAACAGGATAAACATGACGCGCGACAAATCCGGGAATCCGGGCGGTTCGGCAGGAGGTTGGTTATGATTTTGATTCATCGTCATTTGGTCTCAATTCCTCAAACATTTAAACGGTATCAATGAATTGTTTTAGTGAATTTTGAAATGGCTGATCAAAATCGCTCCGGCGCATGCCATGTTCAGGGATTCGGCTTTTCCGAACCCGGGAATTTTTATTTGATAATCGATTAAATTGCTAATATTTTTAGCGACGCCCTGATTTTCATTGCCGATGATCAGCGCGTGTGGAAATTGAATTGTTGTTTGATGAAAGTTTTTATCTCCGGCGGCATCGGCGGCGCTAATTTCAAAGTTTTGCTGTTTGAGCGTTAAAATGAATGGTTGTAGTTCAATATTTTCAAATATTGGCAAATGGAAAACCGAACCCATGCTCGAGCGGATGACTTTCGGATTGTAAAGCTCAACAGTACCGCGACTTAAAACAACAGCATCAACGCCGAACCAGTCGCAGCTACGAATCAGCGTCCCGATATTCCCAGGATCTTGACCGCGGTCAACGATTACTATGAACGAGTCGTTTTCCTTGTTCAGCCTTTCGGCTGGATAGTTTGGTTTTTCAACGACGCAGAAAATGGATTGAGAATTGACAGTAACCGCCAATTGCTTTACATCGATGGCGTCAAGCTCCAGAACTTCAACGTTGTCACGTTGAGCAACAGAGGTAATATTGTTGAGCGCAGCCGATGAAATCGCCGCCGGGTCAAGCAGCAATGTTTGCACATTAAAATTTGATGCCAGCGCTTCCTGGCAAAGCCGCAGCCCTTCGACCAAAAACAGATTGGTATGGTCACGATTTTTTTTATTTTTGAGGGCTGCTATTTTTTTTAATTTTGTTTTGGAGAGCATCAAGATAAGCCGAGCGTGTCTGATAATAACGAAGTAATTTTAGTTCATGCAACAGGCTCGCGATTGTTTGCCTGTGCTGATTCATTGACTTTGAAAAAATGGTAATAGTTCACCTGTCATTCCGGCTGGAGCGAAGCGGAATGCCGGAATCTCAATAATAGAACTTTTAAATATTAATTTGCACATATATTCAGGAGATTCCGGCTAAAAACATGCCGGAATG
>DSAU01000338.1 GCA_011046315.1 bacterium | reverse complement strand
ACATTATACAGTGACGCTCCCAGTTGGAATATGTACGGCCAAAATCCAGCCCGGACAAATTTTTCCCGGGACAACATCGATGTTCCGCTTACATTAAAGTGGCGACATTCTGCCTCAGCCGCGATCGGAAAAACATTGCTGGTAAGCAACGGCGTTTTATTTTTTTCAACCATGGACGGAAATATCCACGCTTTTTCGATTGACTCCGGCAAGAAAATCGGCTCCAAAAAAACTGGATTCCATTCAACCTTTGTCTTATCAGATTCGCTGCTGTTTATTGCTCGGCGCTATGGAGACGACACCCTGTTTCGCTACAATTTGAAGACCGGAAAAACCGATTGGAAACTCAACGCCGGTGATATTTCCTCGGAACCGTTGCTGTTTGAAAATGAAATCGTCATCACCGCCCTGTACAAACACATTGACATGTACAAACTGAGCACTGGCGAAAAAATTTGGAAATTTGACACACCGGATCACATTCACTCTTCAGCGGCAAGTGACGGGGATTTTATTATTTTCGGCTGCGATGACGGAAATATTTACGCGCTAAATAAATCCGACGGCAAGCTCGCCTGGAAGTTTAAAACCGGCGCCGCTGTTCAATCAACAGCTGCAATTAATGGTGGAATCGCATTTGTAGGTTCACTCGACGGTAACTTTTACGCCATCGACATTAAATCGGGCGAGCTCCGCTGGCAGTTTCTGACCGATGGGCAATTGTTTCACGGCGCTGCGGTGACAACTGAAATGGTAATTTTTGGTTCCACCGATGGATGGCTTTACAATGTTGATCAGCAAACAGGATCTTTAAACTGGGAATTTAAAACCGGCAGCGTAATCAGCACATCACCACTGGTTTGCAATGACAAAGTATTTTTTGGCACGCTGGATCGTCATTATTACGCAGTTGATATTAATAGCGGTGAGCAAATCTGGAAGTATAAAACCCGGGGGCGGGTTCGCACAGCGGCTATCGTCTGGAATCATTACCTGATCGGCGCTTCCGAAGATAGTCATGTCTATGTTTTCTCAGCTGAGGAGCATTAATTTGCAAAGTCGAAAATGGGTCGCAATGGCAGCATTGGCGTTAATGCTTATATTTTCCAAAACAGCGGCTTTGGATCAAAACCAAATTTCCGCTGGCTATCTCAACATCGATGTCAATCTGCCGGGAATACCAATCATCATCGACAATAAACAGATCGGCGTTTCGCCAATGACCCTGGTCCCTCTCGATACGGGCAGACACACCATCAACGCGTTGAATCCTCATCGCCATCTGTGGGGGCAGTTAGATTTCTTCAAAGAAATTTACATTCAGCCCATGGAAACATTGACCGTTAAAATTGATTTTCCGTCGCTGCTAAGTATTCGCACTGAACCTGACCGGGCTGAGGTTCGCATTAATGATCAATTCATGGGCAAGACACCTCTTAATACACCGTTTCCCGACGATTTGACGGTTGAACTATTACTACAAAAGGACGGATTCCAAGATTTTAAAATAAAATTAGACAGCTTAGAGCAGCCCTTTTTATCAGTAAAGTTAAAGGAAATCGATGAAATTTTCAACCTGAAGAAATTTTTAAAAAATCAGCAACAGCGACAAAAATCACGCTATCGCCGCGCCAGTTATGGTTTCTGGACAATGTCCGTCCTGACAGGGCTCTCCTCGATTTATTTTAAACGGCAGGCCGACGATAATTACCAAAGTTATCTTAATTCAGGTTCTTACAACAAGATGAATCGATATTATGATCGCACTATTCAATACGATCACTACACCAACATTTGCCTGGGGCTTTTCCAGGGATGTTTGTTTTTATCGTTTTATTTTATGATGAAATCCTATCCTTAAAATTTCACTTTTTGAAAGGAGAAACGGTATGGTACACAATGTTGGTCTTTGGGTGGATCATCAAAAAGCCTTTCTGGTAGACTTAGCACCGGATGGGCAAGTGGTTACCAAAACAATTCAATCCGATGTCGAATCCCTTATCAAATCCACCGGAGGGGGTGGTACAAAAACCCCCTACAGTAAAGGTGGAGTATCGGTGGAAAAATCGAAACTCCGGCGTCAACATCAGCTCAAGGAGTTTTATTCGTCAATTATTCGAGAAATAACCCCTGCTCAAAGAATCTATTTATTCGGACCCGGACCAGCAAAAAAAGAGTTGAACCAAGAAATTCAGAAAGTCATAGCGCTCGCTCCAAAATTGCTTTCAGTCGAACCCGCTGATAAAATGACCGAACCTCAAATTGTTGCCAAAGTGAAAAATTACTATCGGCTGAAAATTTGAGTCAATTTACCCGTAAAAAAAAATCCGAGCATCAACTCCGGTTGCTCGGATTTTTATTAATCGATTATTGATCGACTCGGCAAACTATAGGCCACCATTACCAAAATTCAACTTTTTTAAAACTAATCATTGGCCCGGGCAATACTTTTATCGATTAATTCCTGCATTCGTTCCTTAATAAAAGTCGGGCAGTTCATATCTTTAGTCCACGGCGCCATCTCAGTCACCAATGATTGAATATTCTTAAACGCAATCTGCCCCCGGGTTGCCGCATCGATCATGGCAATTCTACCGCGAATGGTATTGTGCTCGAACGGAGTTTGGGCAAATTTGGGGCTGTCGTTTTTGCACAAGTGACACTTGGCGCAAAGCGAGACAATTTTGGCAATGCCCTGATATTCGGGTTTAACCGGCGTCATCTTCAACGATGGCTCCACGCTATCAATCAGTTTTCCCGGGTTTAAAACAGCGTTCGGATCGAATGCCTGTTTTATTTTTCGCAAATAGGAACCGACCTCGGGCCGGATCTGGTCCTGGCTTCTCCCCAGGAAAAATCCCACCGCGTGCTCACCTGCATAAACTCCGCCTTCCTTCTCTACCCATTCGTCAAACTCACGGATTACCTTTGCCGCTTTTTTCTTCTGCTCCAGATCGTCTTCGACAATGAATGTCGGATGCAAATTACCATCGCCGGCGTGTCCGTAAATAATTAATTCCAGATTTTCCCTGCGTGCCAGCTCGCGCATTTTCTCGATACCCAGGGTAAACTTTTTTAGCGGCAGAACCGGATCAAACTGAATAATCACCGGCTTGTCAATGTTGGCTTTTGCCAGCGCTCCCAGCGCGCTGCGTCGTTCAGTATACAACTCATCTGTTTGCTCGGGATCATTGGTGTATTTCAGCTCCGTCGGATTCAATTCATTGAGCATCTTGATCAGCTTTTCCATTTCAACTTTGGCATCAACGGCGGAACCGGCAGTCTGCAACAACAGCAACATATTTTCTTTACCGAAACATTTCATCATTTTTTCATCCATATATTCGAACGAAAAAAGATTGATCTTATCGCGCGCTAATCCTTCATGAATTTTCTGCAACGCTGATTCTTCGGCAAAAACTGCTCTCGCAGTCCAAATATCCTCGGGCAGATAGTCGCAGCGGAAGGTCATTTCAACGATCACACCCATTGTACCCTCCGACCCGATAAACAGAGCCGTCAAATCCGGACCCGTGCTCTGTTTGGGAAAGGGTTTGCCAGTTTCAAACAAATTGCCCTGTCCGTCAACCACTTTCATCGACAATAGATAATTTTTAAAAGTGCCTTTGGACATGCCCCAGGTCCCGCCAGCGGCTTCAGCAATGTTGGCGCCAATGGTTGAAACCAAATGCGACGCTGGCGCCACTGGTATTATTAAACTAAAAGAGGCCAAATGTTCATTCAGTTTGGCGCAGCTCATCCCCGGTTCCACAGTAACCGTCCTGGAAATTTCGTCCACTCCCTTAACCTGGCGCAACCGGGTAACATTCATCAAAATGCCGCCCTGCGCTACTGCCCCCCCGGACAAACCGGTTAAACCAGCAGCCGTAATAACAGCAATTTCTCGTTCGTTAGCCAGCCGGATGATCTGTTGGATTTGTTCCACCGTTCCCGGATACGCCACATAATCAGGCTTTGACCGGTACATGGTAGCGTCTCCGAATGTATAGGCGTGATATTCTGGTTTTTCGGGTGTGATTAAAAAATCTGGTCCAACAATTTTTTCAAGTTCTGTCTTCACATCATTCATAACATACTCCTCGTCTTAAAATCAGGGTTAACCATGTATTTTTTTTCTCTCAGTACTCATGAAAATACAAAAATTATCATAAAAATCAAAGTTTTTTTTTCCCACCCGGACTATACGATTGGGCAAACCAATCATTGATGAAACGGGAATTCCTGTCTTTTTTGTTCCCACGATTGCAGATCATGGCTTCAGTTCAGAAAATTGACTTTCCACCAGCTCTTCTGCCAATCCTTCTTTTGCCAGAAACGGCAGCGTGATCTGAGCATCACCCGGATGTCTCTCATTCCAGGCTTGCGCCGTCTCAATTGCCGGTTCATTGCGCGCCCAGCTTCTACGCGCGATGCCGCCCATCACGTCCCAGGATAATGCACTGCGTATAATGCGATCGGTCTTTTCGCTACCATCCAACAGCAGCCCAAAACCGCCGTTGCTGGCTTTGCCGATGCCGGTGCCACCGCCGTTGGACAGCACCACCAGGCTCATGCCGCGCGCAATATTACCGCCGAAGCACTGAACCGACATATCCGCGGTCGTCCGGCTGCCATCGTAAATATTGGCAGTCTCGCGGAATGGTGAGTCAGTACCCGAGACATCGTGGTGGTCACGCCCCATCAGCACCGGTCCGGTCTCACTGTCGCGCACCATCTTGTTAAATTTCAGCGCGATCTCCACCCTACCCTGTTCATCGGTATATAAAATGCGGGCTTTGGTGCCGATGACCAATTTATTGTGTTCAGCGTTTTTAATCCAATAGTAATTGTCGCGATGCAGCGCACTCAACCCGGGATCGATGCAGGACATGGCTGCCTGGTCTGTTTTTTGTAAATCCTCATTTTTGCGCGATAGGCACACCCAACGAAATGGTCCAAAGCCGCGATCAAAGCAAAGCGGCCCCATAATATCCTCTACATACGAGGGCCAGATAAAACCATCAGCAGTGTCTCTGCCGTTTTTGGCAATTTCCTTTTCCCCAGCATCGAACACCGAGGCCATAAAGGCATTACCGTAATCCCAGAAAAAGCCGCCTTTATCCGTTAATCGTTTGATCACCCGATAATGCCGGCGTAGTGATTCATCCACCAGCTTATTAAATTTAGCCGGATTTTCTTTAAGCAGCTTGCGCCCTTCTTCAAAACTAACTGTAGCTGGCGTGTAACCACCTTCATAAACCGCATGACATGATGTCTGATCCGATAGAAGCTCGACCTCCAGCTCGTTTTCATCAATATATTCCAACAGATCCACAATATTTCCATAATAGGCAATGGAAACCGGTTTTCCAGTAGCTTTATATTCTTGTATCCATTTTGCAACTTCGGCCAATTTATCCGAGACTTTACTCACCCACCCCTGGTCGTGGCGCGTTTTGATGCGACTGTAATCGACCTCGGCGAGCACGCCGACACCACCGGCGATTTCGATGGCTTTTGCCTGGGCGCCGGACATTCCACCGAGCCCGGATGAGACATAACAGATACCGGTCAAATCTCCATTCGCCGGAATACCAAGATATTTCCTGCCGGCGTTCAGTACTGTAATATACGTTCCATGAACAATGCCCTGCGGTCCGATGTACATCCAGCCGCCGGCAGTCATTTGCCCGTAATTTGAAACTCCCATTGCTGCCAGTTTATTAAAATTCTCCTGATTGTCCCACTGACCCACCAGCAATCCATTGGTCGAAATCACCCGCGGCGCCATTTCATGCGAAGGAAAAATTCCCAGTGGATGACCCGAGCTGACGACCAGAGTTTGATCCTCACGCAAAATTTCCAGATACTGTTTAATCAGTCGGTACTGCATCCAATTCTGACACACTTGACCGGTTTCGCCGTAGGTCACCAACTCATAGGGATAAAGCGCCACGTCAAAATCCAGATTGTTGTCGATATTCACCTGCAACGCTCGCGCCGCCAGAATACCTTTGTACTCATCCACCGGCTTACCCCAGATGCGCCCAGTCGGCCGATAACGATAGCCGTAAATTCTGCCCATGGTTTTCAGCTCGGTTAAAAATTCCGGCGCCAGCGTTTCGTGCAATTCTTCGGGAATATAACGCAGTGCATTTTTTAAAGCAATCACGATTTCATTTTTGGATAATTTCAAGCCCCGATTTGGCGCCCGACGAATTGCTGGATCAAATTGCGCTACCGGCGGCAACTCGGACGGCAATTTGATTTTCATTGCCTCTGAAATTTCTCTGTTTTTCATCATACGCCTCATTTTTAGATTCATTGGTATATTCATTCATTGAGCTTCGATATTTTAACGCTAAAAAATTAAATAAGTGCTATATTTGTAGGCTAAGCGAATCTTTTTTTTTTTTGCTCAATCCAATAAAGACATAGACTGATGCCATCGCTCAATATTCTGATTATATGATAACTGCCGAAATATAAAATATGAGATTCTGTGATTCCACTCTAAAAAGCTAAAAGAACCAATTTCACGACTTAACACGAATTGATTGCTTGGAAGTTAGCAAAGCATAAATTTGTGAAATTCGTGTAATACTTCTTTTT